>CAKMZR010000135.1 GCA_929200455.1 uncultured Alphaproteobacteria bacterium
GTTTACGGTGATGTGCACGGTGAGAGGTGGGGGCATATCGGGTCAGGCGGGAGCGATTCGCCATGGAGTATCGCGAGCCTTGGTGGCGTATGAGCCATTATTGAGGGGTAAGGTGAAGGCGGCGGGTTTGCTTACGCGTGATGCTCGAGAGGTTGAGCGTAAGAAGTATGGTCGTAGGAAGGCGCGTCGTTCGTTTCAGTTTTCGAAGCGTTGAGGATTTCTGTTTTCTATGGAACTGGGGTGTTATGGGAGTTTTACTTAAGAAAAAATATTGACAAAAACCATAGATTCATATACATGAATTTGTGGGAGTGGTATTTATGTTTCTAAGAAGAAGGGAGCTGGAGGTTTTATGAGTGAGCAAGAGCGATTAGAGAAGCACTGGTCTGAGACGAAGGGATTGATGATTCTTAGTCTTGGTATCTGGTTTGTGCTGAGTTTTGGGATACATTTTTTTGTAGAGTCATTGAACACGGTATCATTTTTGGGATTTCCGCTTGGTTTTTACTTGGCGGGACAGGGTTCTCTTGTAGGTTTTGTGGTGTTGATTTTTTGGTTTTCGGCACGTCAGAACAAGATTGACGAGAAGTATGGGTTTGACGAGGGTTCTGGGGAGTGATTTGATGGGCGTGGGGATTCAAGCGAAGAAAAAGTAAAAAGGAAGAAGGAGCAAGAGAGATGAAGAGTCAAGGCGGAGGAGAGTTTATCGACAATTTGGGGAAGATTTACATGATCTACACGGGTGGATTTTTGGCGTTTGTGGTATTGATAGCGATACTTGAGCAGCTGGGAGTTCCGAATCAGATTTTAGGATTTTTGTTTATCTTCATGACGGTGGGATTGTATGCGGCGATAGGCATTATTTCTCGAACGACTCATGTTTCTGAATACTATGTTGCGGGTCGTAAGGTACCGCCTGTATTTAATGGTATGGCGACTGGTGCGGACTGGATGTCTGGAGCGTCTTTTGTGGGAATGGCGGGAAGTCTTTACATTCTTGGTTATGATGGTCTTGCGTTTGTGTTGGGTTGGACGGGTGGTTATGTCCTTGTAGCGGTTTTGTTGGCGCCGTATTTGCGTAAGTTTGGAGCCTACACGGTTCCTGATTTTCTGGGTTCTCGTTATGGAGGGAACACGGCGCGTATTGTGGGTATTGTGGTATTGATTAGTTGTTCGTTTACTTATGTGACGGCGCAGGTGTACGCGACGGGTATTATTGCGTCACGCTTTTTGCCATTTTTGTCCTTTGAGGTGGCGGTATTTATAGGATTGTTGGGAATATTGGTATGTTCGATGCTTGGGGGTATGCGTGCGGTGACGTGGACGCAGGTTGCGCAGTATATTATTTTGATAGTGGCGTACTTGGTTCCTGTGGTGTGGTTGTCGACGAAGATCACGGGCGTTCCGATTCCGCAGTTGATGTATGGTGATATTTTGTCGAAGATTACGACTCTTGAGTTGGAGTTGGGCATTGACAAGGCACACGTGGAGCCGTACACGAATTATGATCGGATGAATTTCTTCCTTTTGATTATGTGTTTGATGGTGGGCACGGCGTCTCTTCCGCACGTATTGATGCGTTTTTTCACGACGCCGTCTGTGCGAGATGCGCGTAAGTCTGTGGGTTGGTCGTTGTTGTTTATTTTTATACTGTACTTTACGGCCCCGGCGTATGCGGCTTTTGCGAAGTATGAGATTTACAGCAGTGTGATTAACTCGATGATAGTGGATTTGCCTGCGTGGGTTGAGAGTTTGAAGGGTGTAGGTCTTCTGACGATCACGGATGTGAACGGAGATGGTATACTGCAGTATGCGGAGTTTAAGATTAACCGAGATGTTGTGGTGTTGGCGACGCCTGAGATAGCGGGTCTTCCGTATGTGGTATCCGGACTTGTGGCGGCGGGCGGTCTTGCGGCTGCACTTTCGACGGCGGATGGTCTTTTGTTGGCGATAGCGAATGCGTTGAGTCATGACATTTACTATACGATGGTGAATCCGAAAGCGGAAACGGGAGCCCGTCTTGCGGTTGCGCGAGTGATATTGATAGTGGTAGCACTTGGTGCAGCGAGTGCGGCGGCGACGAAGCCGAGTACGATATTGTCGATGGTTGCGTGGGCGTTTTCGTTGGCGGCTAGTGGATTGTTCCCGGCACTTGTGTTGGGTGTGTGGTGGAAGCGAACGAATGCGAAGGGAGCGATAGCGGGAATGATTTCTGGCTTTGCGGTTTGTGCCTTTTACTTGGTGGGCACGAGGTACGGAGGCATGGATCTTTGGTTTGGAGTGAAGAACATTTCTGCGGGCACGTTTGGTATCCCTGTGGCGTTTATTGTGACGGTTGTGGTCAGCCTGATGACGGAGGCGCCTTCTAAGGAGATACAGGACATGGTGGACAGGGTTCGTGTTCCGAAGGGCAAAGGTATGATTCACGAGGATCCTGTGACCTTTTGACGCGGGGAGTGTTTTGGGGTGATTGGGGGGAGGGGTGTATGCGTTGTGTACACGATGAGATTGTGCTAGGATGATAGGAGTGTGAGATGGGGGTGGGGTAACGACGAAAAGAAGGCACGATCAATGATACGGTGGAGTCGAGGTGTTTTTTCTCTTTTTTTGAACAAGAGGTCGACGCCGTTTTCTGTATTTTTGCTATTTACGATGATATCTTTTATTTCGACGGGTTTTTATTCGGCTCTTAGTGTATTGGGTTTGGATACGTTTAAGTTTTCGTTGATAGACGGTATAGCGTTGGGAGAGTATGCGGATAATCTTCCGATATTGATGAAGTTATCGAACCAGTGGGGCTATTCGGGTTATTATCGTTTTGCACGTGACGTTTATGTTTTGAATTTGTTTTTGTTGGGAGCGGCGTTGATATACAACTCGCGAGTGGCGGGTTATTGGCAGATGAAGCTTGTGTCTGATATAGACGAGGAGCAGGTGGATGCACAGAATTCGCTATTGGATCGGATAGAATCGATTCGGAAATTTAGTTTTTTTGCGGTGATAATTTTGGCGTGTATTTTACTTTTTGATGATGTTGCGGACGCGCCGGGAGATTATTTTTCGAATCGGATGATGTTTGAGCCTTGGAATGCGATGCGTGTTCCGTTGATAACGAGTCTAGTGTATGGAGCCTTGACTTATTTGATGATGAGCAATCATGTATTTTTATTTTTTGATGATGAAGAGGATGATGAGGAGGAGGTTTCTCCACGGAGCTGGTACGATGCGACGAAAGGCGAGGTCGTGGACGCGGTTTTTGACGAGATGCGGGGAGGGAGCAGGGGAGCGATGGAGAGATGAGGGTATGTATACGGGGTCGTTGAAGTGAGACTGGTATTTGCCCTGTGAAGGGGACTAAGATGGCTTTGGGACTGTGTCGGGACTGTCGGGACTTGTCCCCGACGGCGGCGACTTGGTTCCCCACGAGGCTGGCTTCTTTGAGACTGTGCCGGGACTGGGTCCCCTCGAACGGGGTGTTGCCCTTTCTTTGAGGCTGTGCCCTCAAAGAGATGGCGTGGTCAAGAGATGTTAGGATTCGTTGCTGTCTTCTTCGCTTGAAGGAGGATTTTGATCCTGATTTTCTGATTCGGTGTCTTCGTCTGAGAGGGCTTCCTCATTATTTTCTTGGGGAGGGCTGACTTTTTTTATGAGGATGTCATCGGGTACGATGGGCTGTTCTGAGGGAATGTGTTCAGGTTTTTTAGAGGAAGTTTTGTTGTCTGTATTTTTTTGGTTTTTGAAGTTGTGTGCTTCTTCTTCATTGGTGGCGATATAAAGTTTGACGGTGACATCGACCTCGGGATGAAGGTTGACGTTGATGTTGTGGCATCCGATGGTTTTTATGGGAGATATGGAGATTTGTTTATGCGAGAGGGTGAAACCTTTTACGGAGAGAGACTGAGCGACATCGCGAGCTTTAACGGATCCGTAGAGTTGTCCGGTTTCGCTGGCTTGAGTGATGATGACGGGTTCGACATTTTTGAGTTTGTCTTGAATTTTGAGTGCTTCATTTTTGGTTTCGAGGTTATAAGCTTCGATTTGGGCACGTTTTTCTTCGAAGAGTTGGATATGCTGAGTTGTTGCGGGAGCAGCTTTTTTCTGAGGGATGAGAAAGTTGCGTGCGAATCCGGATTTGACATCGACGATGTCGCCCATTTGTCCGAGTTTTGCGACACGTTCAAGGAGTATGATACGCATGATAATTGGTTTTCCAGGAGGTTATTTGACTTGATAGGGAAGGAGAGCGAGGAATCGGGCTCTTTTGAGTGCTCTAGAGAGTTCTCTTTGTTTTTTTGCGGAAACGCCACTAATTCTGCGAGGTATAATTTTCCCGCGGTCTGAGAGGAATCGTTGCAAGAGTTTGACGTCTTTATGGTCGATGACGGGGGCATGTTCGCCTTCGAAGGGGCATGAAGATTTGCGGCCTATGAAACGAGACATTAGACTTCTTCCTGAGTTGGTTGATTATCTTTATGTTTTTCTTCTTGTAGGATGACGCTTTCTCCGGTGGGTAGGGTATCGATTTTGGTGGAGAGGAAGCGAATGATTTGTTCGTTTGTGCGCATGAAGTGTTCGATTTTGCTGATGATTGTCTGAGGCGAAGTGTGCACGACCATGCTATAGTGAGCTTTATGAGTTTTGCTGATGGGGTAAGCGAGTTTTCGCAATCCCCAGTATTCTTTGTTGTTGACGTCGCCAAGTTCTTTGCTTATGAGGGCGACGAGGTCTTTAGTGATTTTCTCGACTTTTGAGATGGGAAGGTCTTGTCGAGCGACGAATATGGTTTCGTAGATAGGCATGAAGGAGGGAACTCCTGCTGGGTGTTATACGGACATTTTCAAGAGAGTATCGTTGAAAAAGGCTCATCTTTTGAGGTACGGTGTGGAAGGAACCCTTGTCTTAGTTTTTTTGGTCTTTTGACTGAGACGTTGTTGTGTTCCTATTTTCCAAGCGAGTTATGACCTAATGCCTTTTACTTCTGACTTTGTAGAAAGTTTGAGTATAGGTCTCTTAGCTTGAGTTTGGCACCTA
>CAKMZR010000136.1 GCA_929200455.1 uncultured Alphaproteobacteria bacterium
CTGTCAGACTGTACGAGACCGTGTCTTCGCTGTCTTCATCGCTTGCAGAAAAAGTCCCCACCACAGTATCCCGTATTTCATCCATCTCTACAGTTTGTTTTTCCTGAGAAGAAAAAGTTGGAATCTTATTCACATTCCCATTGTTTCCGTCTCCCCCGTCCCCACCATCACCTCCACCGCCGCCTCCACCACCACTCCCACCACCTCCGCAAGCCCCCAAAGTCAAAAGTAGGGCAGAGAAAGACAAGCTTTCCGCAAAACCACGACTTCTCCTAAATGATTTTTTCATGGCTACAATACGTAGGCAGTCAAAATTTTTCATATCCTTCACAGCAGATCCTTTCCTCTTGCATTTGCGAGCTCACTTAAAGGTAGATTGGAAATTAATATCAAGTCAAGATTTTTTCTTTCAAGAGTGAATAAAAAGACGTCTGTCGAGAGGGTATGAGGAGAGGTATTCAATACCACTTTCGGTGATGAGGACTTGGTGTTCAAGTTTGACACCGAATGCTCCACCGACTTCGCCGAAATAGACTTCAAGGCATAAGGTCATCCCAGGGACGAGCGATCCGGAATAAGTATGGGAAGAGATTTTATCGGGAAACTGGATTTCAGGGTATTCGTCGCAAAGTCCGATACCGTGGGCAAGCACGGCGTAGCGTTGTTTTTGGTACTTTTCGGGTATGGCAGGACAGGCAAGAGAAGCTTGGGCAAAGGTCATGCCGGGCTCAAGAGCCTTTTCAGCTTTGAAAAGAAAGTCTGCCGCTTCTGAGTAGAGTGATCTCTGGGCGTCTGAGGGAGGTTTGTCGCCGACAAGCCAAGTACGAGAGATGTCGGCACAGTATCCGTAGGTGGAGACCATGTCGGTATCAAAGCCGAGGAGATCGCCTTCTTCCATGATACGGGGACCACATTCTTGGTACCAGGGGTTGGTACGAGGCCCAGAGCTGAGAATTCTGGTTTCGATCCATTCTCCGCCACGAATAATATTTTCGTGTTGGAGAATAGCCCAAGCATCGACTTCAGTCATGCCGGGAGCAATGTGTTCTTCCATGACTTTCATAGAGGTCTCGCATACGTTGATGGCACATCGCATAGCTTGAATTTCGTTTTGGTCTTTGACGGAACGTGCTTGTTCCATGACTTCTTGTCCGTAGCCGACTTCAAAGCCGCGTTTTTGGAGGGCTCTCAATCCAGGGATTTCAATTTTGTCGACGGCAATTCTCCGAGAGCCTCTTCCATGTTCTTTCATGATGTCTTCAAGCTGGTCGACGAAGATTTCGGCTTTTTCATCGACGCGGTCTCCGGCGACAAAATAGTAAAACCCTGAAGAGATATGGACTTCTTTGACGAGGTCGAGGTGGTTGCTTAGGTGCTGACAGTTAGAGAAGTCCCAAAGGATGACGTATCCATCGGCAGAGACAAAGCAGGCACGAGAAGCATTGTGCATGATCCAGACTTGCATATTGGAGGAGTCGGTGGCGTAGCGAATATTGATGGGGTCGAAGCAAAGGACGCCGGCATAATCGTATTTTTGGAGTTGTTCTGTGATGCGAGAGAGTCTGTATTTTCGGAGGAGGGGGATATCGGGGGGTGTGAGTCCGTGGTGTTTCCATTCGTTGAAGGCGAGGTCTGTGGGGCCGATTTCGATGCGGTTATTGTCGAGAGGGGTTCCGTCTGGTTTGAGGGTTCCGGAGAGGGGTTTTCGGAAGGGGTCGATTTTTCTGTTGGCGTGTTGAGAGAAACGGCTGAGGTCGAGGTGTGGGATTTGGGAGGGATCAGGGGGGAGATTGTCCATGGGCACATATTCCTTATGGGCGGAAGAAAAAAACCTGAGGTAGTGTAAAGGAGTTTGGGGTTAGAGTCACAAGAAATATTTAGGAGAGGGCAGCATGTATTCCCATGAGGACGGTGCCGGAAGTGACGAGAACGGCGGAGATGATTCTCCAGAGTCCGAAGGGTTCTTTGAGTAGGGTGGTAGAGATGAGAGCGGCGATGATGATGCTGACTTCACGGAGTGCAGAAACCGAGGCCATGGGAGAAGAGATGAGGGCCCAAATGACGAACCAGTACGCGACGTAGCTGAGGACGGCACCGATGGAAGCTTTGAAGAGGATATTTTGTGAGACAGGCGTTTGGTAGGCAAGGGAGAGGAGTTGTTTTCGTTTTGCGAAGAGGATGGGGGTCATGAGTATAGCGATGAAGAAGAAGAGCCAGATGATGAAGCTGTGGGGGTTTTGGTTGATTCTGGCACCCCACCCGTCGAGGAAGGTGTATGAAGCGATGAGGATTCCGGTGACGAAGGCGATGGCGGCGGGTTTGATGTGTTGTGAGAAGGAAACATGGGATTGGAGCACGAGGCAAGAGATTCCTGAGACGATGAGGAGGATGGCGATAATTTCGATGTATGAAGGGGTTTCGTTGAGGATGAGGAAGGAGAGTGAGAGAACGACGAGGGGAGCGGACCCTCTTGCGATGGGGTAGACGAGTCCGAAGTCGCCGATTTTGTAGGCAGACGCGAGGGAGAGATTGTAGGCGACATGGACGCAAGCGGCGGCAAAGAGTAGGGGTAGGGTTTGGATTGAGGGTAGGGGGAAGAAGGGTATGAGGCAGAGGGAGAGGATTCCGGTGATGAAGGCTTGGGAGGTGATGGAGAGGTGGTGATTGAGGCTTGTTTTGAGGAGAGCGTTCCAAGAAGCGTGCAGGAGAGCGGAGAAGAGGACGAGTGTCCAGGGAAGGATTTCCATGAGGGTCAATAAAGAGTTGAGGAGGCTCAGATGTGAGCGTATGGTGGAGGAATTGCGGAGGGGGTGTTTTTTTTGGGGTTGACAGCAAGGTAATAGATTTTGAGAGAGAGTCCAAGAGAAGATGATATATTTGGTTCCGTTATTGATATCTGCGTCGTTATTGTTTGGTACGAATGGATTGGTGGGGACGTTGATACCTTTGCGTGCGTCGTATGAGATGTTTGGATTATTGGAGATAGGGTGGATGGGTTCTGCGTATGCGGGAGGTTTTTTGATTGGTTCTGTGTATGGACCGCGTTTGGCGTATCGCGTGGGTTATGTGAGGGCGTTTGCGGCTTTGGCGAGTGTGGCGTCGGTGGTGGTGGTGTTGCATGTGATGTGGATAGACTCGTGGCTTTGGTTGTTGTTACGTTTTTTTGGAGGAGTATGTTTTGCGGGACAGTTTGTGATATTGGACAGTTGGTTGAATGCGATGACGCCGAATGAGCGTCGAGGACGTACGTTGGGATTGTATCGTTTTATAGATTTGTTGAGTGTGGTGGTGGGACAATTTATGGTGGTATTATTGCCGCCTGAGGGATTTAAGATTTTTTTGTTGGCGAGTGTACTTTATTCGTTATGTTTGCTCCCGATAGCGATGTCGCGTCAGAAGTCGCCTGAGCAGAGTTTTTCGCGTGCGAGTTTGCGTTCGCCATTTATATTTTGGATGATATCGCCCTTAGCGGCGAGTGGAGTTTTTGTGACGGGATTGACGAACAGTACATTTCGGAGTGTGGGTCCTGTATTTGCGGGTCGTTTGGGATTGGATACGGAGGGAGTGGCGTTATTTGTGGCGGTCCTTGTGATGTCTGGAGCGTTATCGCAGTTTCCGTTTGGCTGGCTATCGGACAAGCTAGACAGGCGTTTTGCGATTTTCGTGGCGACGGTAGGAGCGACGATGGGAGGGATGGTGATGGGAAGTTGGGGATTGGAGGACGCGACGTGGTTATTTGGGGGCGTGGCATTATTTGGAGCCTGTTCGTTGGCGTTGTACACCTTATCGATGGCCCATGCGAATGATTTTGCGGGTGAAGAAGATTTTGTGTCGTTGGCGTCAGGCATTATGACGGTATACGCCGTGGGAGCGATATTGGGTCCCTTTGTGGCGACGTGGGTTTCTGAGATTTTTGGCGACAGAGGATTTTTCTTTTATTTTTCGCTGGTGCATGGAAGTTATATATGCGTGGTTTTGTGGAGATTTTTTGTGGGTCGCGTGACGCCAAGTGGTGTTCGGAGTGGTCTGATGTTTCTTCCCAAGACGTCTGTCTTTGGGTTTCTGCGGGTGGAAAAAAAGACGGAGGAGGAGTAGGGGGTGGGAGGAGGAGTGGGAACTAGAAGTCGTAGTGGTGTGATGATGTGCCAAGGCCGATGAGATCGTCTTCAAAT
This sequence comes from uncultured Alphaproteobacteria bacterium, assembly GCA_929200455.1. GTDB lineage: Bacteria > Pseudomonadota > Alphaproteobacteria > CAKMZR01 > CAKMZR01 > CAKMZR01. Next base: position 4,173 of record CAKMZR010000136.1, read on the forward strand.
GAAGTGATGGTGGAGAGGGCACCAGCGTTGGTGGCGGTGGTAGTGAAGGTTGTTCCGCCCAAGTCGTAGGTTGTGCCGGCACCCGTGGAGGCTGCCGCAAGGATCAAGTGCTCTGCCTTGTTTGCCGTCGTAGCCCAACCTTTGATGGTGATGGAAAGATTAACACCGTAGGTGATTTCGAGATCGCTTCCGCTCAAAACCAAAGAGACGTCTGTGGCCGTCACTCCACCGGTAAGATAGAGGCGAATCTTATCAGCTCCACCCGTTTCTGAGATGGTGTTGTCTCCCGCCTCGCTGAGATTGAAAAGGTAAGTGTCATCGTTTGCTCCTCCCTCGAGCGTGTCATTTCCTACTCCGCCATCGAGTATATCATTGCCCGCTCCGCCATGGATGATGTCATTTCCAGCTTCGCCATAAAGCTCATCATCTCCCTCTCCTCCGTCAATATGGTCATTGCCGGCACCCCCATCTATGACGTCAACGCCCCCGAAACCAAAAATATAATCATCCAGTTCTGTTCCTGTGAGGGTGTCGTTGCCTGCAGTCCCATCCTGTCGCAATTTCGTCAATAAATCCGCTGTGACAGTCCCTTTTGAGAAATCATGATCCCTCAAGTTGTAAGGTTGGTCGGTATCTCTGTAGGTACTGTCTTGGGCAAGAACGAGGTTTTCTATACGGTTTGTGGCTATATTCCATCCCTTAACAGTCACAGAAAAACCGGCTCCGTAGGATATTTTGAGGTCATTTCCCACCATTTCAAGCTTGACAGATTTTTTCTCGGCGAGGGTAAAGGGTGCACTGCCTTTGGTGAGAAGGATAACATC
>CAKMZR010000137.1 GCA_929200455.1 uncultured Alphaproteobacteria bacterium
CTCCAATTCCTCCAAAACCTTCTCCCGTGCTTCTGCCCGCGACAATCCATGATACCTCTCGGGAATCTCAGCACAAGACTTCACACACGCACGAGACGTAAAAATAGAAATCATCTCCAAACCATGACGCTTCCCTATCCTAAAATCCGTGTGATCGTGGGACGGCGTCACCTTCAAAGCCCCACTTCCCTGCTCCCTATCCACCTCCTCATCCCCGACAACCTCCACTTCCCGATTCACTATAGGCACACACACTCGACCCCCTATCATATGACCATAACGCTCATCCTCAGGATGCACCGCCACGCCACTGTCACCAAGAAGAGTCTCGGGACGCGTTGTCGCTATCACTATACCCTCATCCGCACCCCCTTCTCCAGCACCCCCGGCCTTCCCGCCCACAAAATCATAACGCACATACCACAAAAAACCTCGCTGCTCCTCAGAAACAAGCTCCAAGTCCGAAAGTGCCGTCTCAAGAACCGGATCCCAATTCACAAGACGCTTGTCCCGATAAATCAAGCCTGCCTCGTACATCCGCACAAACACCTCCCTCACCGCTTCCGACAAGCCCTCGTCCAGCGTAAATCGCGTCCGCGACCAATCACACGACATCCCCAAACGACGAAGTTGGCCCAATATCCGACCTTCCGACTCCTCCTTCCAAGACCAAACTCTTTCTAAAAAAGCCTCGCGACCCATCTCCCGCCTTTCCAATCCCTCCGCCGCCAATTGACGCTCCACCACCATCTGAGTCGCAATCCCCGCATGATCCGTTCCAGGCTGCCAAAGTACCCTCTCTCCCTTCATCCGACGAAAACGTACCATAATATCCTGTATCGTGTTGTTCAAAGCATGACCCATATGCAAAGAACCCGTCACATTCGGAGGCGGAATCACCACCGTAAACGCCTCACCATCACCCTCAGGAGAAAAATAGCCGCCCCGCTCCCACTCCTCATAAAGACGACCCTCAACCTCACCAAAATCATACGAAACCGGAAACTCTTTCTTCATCTTTGCTTTTCTCTCCCTTTCTTCTCTCTTTCCTCAACCCGCCCACAACCCTCACAACCCAAAACCTTCGGAACCTCCATAGACTCACTTCCATAAGTCATGCCGTCAAAAAATGTCATGCAACCCATCCTCAACCTATGGGGATACACAAAAAGTTGCAAGACCGCCAACGCCTGAAGCGAACCCACAATACCCACAATCGCTCCCCACACACCCACCACATCACATCGAGACAAATGATCAGGTACCCTCAAACCTTGCGGATAAAGACATCGCAAACAAGAACCCTCCCCCTCCATAACCCCCAAATTCACACCCTCAGGACAAAAAATACCCACCTCGCCCATCACACCTTGAACCGCTCCAAACACAAACGGCTTCCCTTGACGACAAGCCTCATCCGATAACAAAAACTTACTCTCCATAGAATCACTGCCGTCCACCACCACATCCGATCTCGAAACCACCTCCTCCACATTACCCGAACTCAATTTCTCTCCCCTCACAACCACCTCACATTCCCCATTCATCCTCACCAAACGATCATAAGCCGCTTCCACTTTCAACCGCTCCAAATCCTCCTCCGTGTAAAGAACTTGGCGCGAAAGATTGCTCTCTTCCACCACATCATCGTCTATCAACTCCAAACGTCCCACGCCTGCAGATGCCAAATACATCGCAAGGGGCGATCCCAAACCTCCCATACCCACAACCGCCACACGACCCTCCACTATACGCTCCTGCCCCTCCTCTCCCACTTCCTCCATAATCGTCATACGGCTGTAACGCACCTGTTGCAATTCACTCAGACCCATCTCAAACCCTCCCCCTCCTCAACCCAACCAACGCCGATGACAAGGCCTTCATCAACCGCAAAGCCACCTCTTCCTTGCTCATCCGCTCCCATGACTCTTCCTCCTCACCCTTCAGCAACGTCACCTGATTAAACGCTCCCCCCATACCCTCTCGCGGATCATTCAACACCATCCAGTCACAACCCTTCCTCTTCATCTTCTCGCGTGCCTTCTGCTCGCCCTCATCCGTTTCCGCCGCAAAACCGACCACCAAATCCGGACGCCCTTCCTCCAAAAGACCTATAGAACCTATCACGTCCGGAGTCGACGCAAAGGAAAAATTCCCAAATCCCTCGCCCTTAGGCCTCTTAAGAGCCGACTTCGTCACACCTGGCACATACCAATCTCCCACAGCCGCACACCCTATCGCCACATCACACGGCAAAGCCTCTTCACAAGCCTTCGCCATCTCACACGCACTTTCCACTTCCACCACATGCACGCCCTCTCCCACCAAACCCCGAAGACCAGAATCTACAGGCCCACTCACCAAAGTCACCCGTGCCCCCCATCTCCTCGCTTGACGGGCCAACTCATAACCTTGAAGTCCTGTCGACATATTTGTCAACACACGCACAGAATCCAGTCGCTCCCGCGTCGGACCCGCCGTTATCAAAAAATGATACCCGTGCAAATCAATACCTCCCTCATCTCCTAATCCCAAACGCTCAAGTATCACCTCCACTATATCCAAAGGCTCCTCAAGACGACCCGCACCCTCCTCCCCACACGCCGTCTCCCCCGACGCCGGATCCCTCACCTCCACGTCCCAAGAACGAAGGCGAGACACATGCTCCACCACCGCCGGATTCTTCCACATCTCAGGATTCATCGCCGGAAACATCAACAACGGACAACATCTTGCCAACATCAAAGCTCCCGCCAAATCATCCGCACGACCACACGCAACCCGACCTATCGCTTCCGCCCCCGCAGGACACACCACCACCAAGTCAGCACCACGAGAAAGCTCTATGTGACCCATACCATAACCCTCCTCCAAAGAAGAAAAATCCGTATAGGTCTTGCTTCCAGACAATACCGAGACCGTAAGTGGCGTCACAAACATCTCTCCCCCCTTCGTAAGCACAGGAACCACATCCACGCCCGCCTTCCGCAAACCTCGAATCACATCCAAAGCCTTAAAAGCCGCTATGCTTCCCGTGATTATCATCACAACTTTGTGCACCGTCTTCCCTTTCCTTCCTTCCCATCAAATCTCAAAAACCATCTCCTCAAGGCAGAATCTTTCCAAGAACACGACCTCCCAAAATATGCATGTGAAAATGAGGAACCTCCTGACACCCGTCTCGACCCGCATTCATCACCACACGGTAACCCCCCTTCTTCAAGCCCTCAACCTCTATCACCTCCCTCACCAACGTCAAAAAATATTCTCGCTCTTCCAAACCCAATTCCAACCACGCGTCCCAAGTCTTCACAGAAGCCTTCGGAATCACAAGAACATGAACCGGAGCACGCGGCGACACATCTCGAAAAGCCAACGCACCTTCGTTCTCACAAACCTTATCGCATCTTAGTTCCCCACGAAGAATCTTCGCAAATACATTCTCAACATCATAGGCATCCTCTGTATCCTCGTTTTCACTCATTTTTTCTCTTCCTTCCTCTTTGTTCATTGTATCCGTTCCTGAACTTCCCTATAATAAATCTCTCACCTATCCCCCCTCCCTTAAAAGAAAAATTTCCCCTCAAATAAAACCCTTCGCATCCCAAATAAGGATAAACCATGCCCGCAAAATCTTCACCACTCTACAATATTGCCGTCGTCGGTGCCACAGGCAATGTCGGGCGCGAGATCATTAATACCCTACACGAACGAAACTTTCCCGTCGCCCAATTACTCCCCGTCGCCTCCAACCGATCCCTCGGACAACAACTTTCCTTCGGAGACCAAACCCTCGACGTCATCCCCCTCGAAAAAGTCGACTTCCAAAATTGTGACCTCATACTCTCCTCCTGCGGATCACAAGCCGTGCAACAACTCTCAGAAATCCTCCTCAAAATTCCCTTCGATTCCAGACCCGTCCTCATCGACAATTCCTCACACTTCCGTATGGATGATAACACCCCCCTCGTCGTGCCTGAAGTCAATCCCCATACCCTCAGTCAAGCCTTCGAGAACAAAAACCGCAAAATTATCGCCAACCCCAATTGCTCCACCATCCAATCCGTCGTCGTCCTCGACGTCATCCACAAAATCTCCCCCATCACCCGCGTCGTCGCTTCCACTTACCAATCCGTATCCGGGGCAGGCAAAAAAGCTATGGACGAACTCTTCAACCAAACACGCGGAATCTACGTCAACCAACCCGTCCAACCTCAAGAATTCACCAAAAAAATCGCCTTCAACGTCATTCCCCATATCGACGTCTTCCTCGAAGGAGGCATCACAAAAGAAGAATGGAAAATGTCCGTCGAAACACAAAAAATTCTTGACCCCAAAATCAAATTGCACGCCACTTGCGTACGCGTACCCGTGTTCGTCGGACACGGCGTCGCACTCCATATCGAATGTACACAACCCATAGAACCCGAAACCATACGCAAATCCCTACGCAAACATGACGCCGTCGCCGTCGTCGACCACCCAAAAGATAATGGCTACGTCTCTCCAGAAGAATGTACAGGCGAAGACCTCATCTACGTAAGCCGTATACGAAAAGATAACACCGTAGAACACGGAATCTCCCTATGGGTCGTCTCCGACAACCTCAGAAAAGGAGCCGCCCTCAACGCCGTGCAAATCGCAGAAACCCTCATAGAACAAAAACTCCTCTCATGATACCCCGCTATTCACGAGAACCCATGGCCGCTCTTTGGACTGATGACCATCGCTTCGCCACTTGGTTCACCATAGAAGCCCTCGTCTGCGAAGCCCAAGCAGAAAAAGGACAAGTCCCGAAAGATGCCGGCGAAACCCTCCGCACATGGCGAACATCCGGGAAAACCTGCTGGAATGTCGCACGAATTCACGCCATCGAAGCCGAAGTCCAGCACGACGTCATCGCCTTCCTCACAAACGTTGCCGAACACATAGGCCCCCACGGCCAATTCCTCCATCTCGGCATGACCTCTTCCGACCTCCTCGATACCGCTC
>CAKMZR010000138.1 GCA_929200455.1 uncultured Alphaproteobacteria bacterium
TCGGAAAAGAAGCCGATCTCGCCCTCTTCTCCCTCGACGGTATCCGCTTCTCAGGACACCACGACCCCCTCGCAGCTCTCCTCCTATGCGGGGCTTCTCGTGCCCAACACGTCATGATCAAAGGGCAATGGAAAGTCTCAAATGGGAAAATCCTCGCACAAAATACTCAAGAACTCATCCTCAACCATACCGAAGCCGCTCGCGAACTCGCAGATCTCGCCTTATACTCTTGACAGGAACACATCCATATCCTAACCTCAAAAAATGTTCACTTTCATCGGAGAAACTCATGGCACAATTCCTAAAAAAGGGAAAATCAGAAGAAGAAAAATCTCATAGCCACGAAAAAATACGTCATACCGTCGAAAATACCCTTGATGACATAAAAATACGTGGCGATGACGCTCTACGCGACCTATCCCAAAAATTCGACCAATACAACCCCACAAGCTTCCGACTCTCAAGTCACGACATAAAACAGGCCCGAGAACACGTCTCCGATGAAGACATTCACGACATCTCATTTGCCCAAGAACAGGTCAGAAACTTCGCAGAACACCAAAAAAATACCCTCAAAGATATAGAAGTCGAAACCCTGCCAGGCGTCTTCCTCGGTCATAAACATATTCCCGTCAATGCCGTCGGATGCTACGTGCCAGGCGGAAAATACCCCATGGTCGCGTCCGCCCACATGAGCGTGCTCACCGCCAAAGTCGCCGGCGTGCCTCGCGTCGTCGCTTCCGCCCCGCCCTTCAAAAATCAAGACGGAATCATCGCACCCCATCCCGCTATCGTCACCGCCATGAATATGGCAGGAGCTGACGAAATCTACTGCCTCGGAGGAATCCAAGCCATCGGCGGTATGGCTCTTGGCACAAAAACTCTCAAACCCGTGGATATGATCGTCGGACCCGGTAACGCCTTCGTCGCAGAAGCCAAACGACAACTCTTCGGAAAAGTCGGAATCGACCTCTTCGCCGGACCCACAGAAACCCTCATCATCGCAGACAGCTCCGCAGACCCGGAAATCTGTGCCACAGACCTCCTCGGACAAGCAGAACACGGACCCACATCTCCCGCTACCCTCATCACAGACTCAGAACAACTCGCACAAAATGTCCTTGCAGAAATCTCACGTATACTCGATATCCTGCCCACCGCCGATATCGCTCGCATAAGCTGGAAAGAATATGGCGAAATCATCCTCTGCTCCTCTCGAGAAGAAATGCTCCAAGAATCAGAACGCATCGCTTTCGAACATGTCCAAGTCATGACAAATGACGACTTTTGGTTCCTCGAAAGAATGACCAACTACGGAGCCCTTTTTCTCGGAGCACGCACAAATGTCGCCTATGGCGACAAAACCATCGGCACCAACCATACACTGCCCACACAAAAAGCAGGACGCTATACCGGCGGTCTTTGGGTCGGAAAATTTATGAAAACCCATACTTACCAATACATCTCCTCAGATGAAGCCTCAACCCTCGTCGGCGAATATTGCTCTCGCCTTTCCATGCTCGAAGGATTCGTCGGACACGCAGAACAAGCCAACATCAGACTCAGAAGATTCGGAAACAAAAATATTCCATACGGAACTCCAGCTCCCAGAAAAAAATCATGATCACACTCCCACCCTCTCCCTCCTTCTCCCTCCACAATCGTAGAGCCCTCGTCACCGGGGCTTCCTCCGGGATCGGACTCGGAATCGCCACCGCTCTTGCCCGTGCAGGAGCACACGTCGTCTGTGCTGCACGCAGAGAAAACCTTCTCAACGCACTCGTTCAAGCCCTGCACAACGAAAAACTCAAGGCTCAAGCATGTACACTCGATATCAGCAATGTCAAAGACACAGAGCATACCCTCAACAACCTCCCTCCTTTTGATATCGTCGTCAATTCCGCAGGCATGGCACGACATGGTCCCGCTTTGCTCACACAAGAAGACGACTTCAACCAAGTCGTCAGTGCCAACCTCAAAGGGGCTTACTTCCTCTCCACACTCACCGCTCAACGCATGATAGACCACAATATCAAAGGAAGCATCATCCATATCTCCTCGCAAATGGGACACATCGGAGGTACAGAACGGGCCGTCTACTGTGCCACAAAACACGGCGTAGAAGGCATGATCAAAGCTATGGCTATCGAGTGGGGACATCATGACATCCGAATCAATTCCATCGCGCCCACCTTCATCCTCACAGAACTCACCAAAAGCTCCCTAGAAAGACCAGAAATCAAAGAATGGGTCTCCAGCAAAATCAAACTCCCTCGACTCGGAGAAGTCTCCGATATCATGGGTGCCGCTCTCTACCTCGCGAGCGACGCCGCTTCCATGGTCACAGGAACTTCCATCCTCGTCGACGGCGGGTGGACCGCAGGATAGGCGTAACCTCATGACACTCAAAGGATTCGATACCAGATGGAATGACTTCCCTCACTACATTCTCGGAATTACCAAGGAAATTTGGGAAGAACGCCAAATGGCTACACTCCAACATTATTACGCTCACGATATGATCCTGCGTACCGCTCCCAAAGTCGTCTTCGGGAACCAAAATGTCATCAGTGACACCATGTCCACACTCGCAGAATTTCCAGACCGACAACTCCTCGGAGAAGACGTCATTTGGAGCGGAGACGACAAAAGCAATGACCTCCTCTCCTCTCATCGCTTGCTCTCTATCGCCACACACTCAGGAACCGGGAGATTCGGAAAACCCACAGGAAAGTCCATCACCTTCCGCACCATCGCCGACTGTGCCGCCAAAAATAATACCATCTATGACGAATGGCTCGTACGCGACCAAGGAGCCATCGTCCGACAAATGGGACTCAATATCGAAGAATTCGTCCTCAATTCCATCTTTGCTGAAGGCGGATTCTCTCAGTGCTCCCAACCCCTCTCTGCAGAAAATAATCCTCAAGGGCCCTACACCAGCAAAGGAAATGACAACCCTTGGGGTGCACTTTATGCCGACATTCTCTCTCGTATCATGAATGCCGATATCTCCGTCATCCAGAAACTCTACAACCGTGCTGTACATGCGGAAATTCCAGGCGGAAAACAGGCTCATGGCTGGGGACAAGTCGAAAATTTCTGGATGGGCTTGCGTGCTTCCTTCCCTTCCGCTACTCTTTCTATCGACCATGTCATCGGTCGGGAAGACTCCGGGATGCCTCCTAGGGCTGCTCTCAGATGGTCTCTCTCCGGAAATCATGACGGATGGGGGGCTTGGGGTGCTCCTTCCGGAGCTTCCGTCTACATCTTCGGCATCAGCCATGCGGAATTCGGCAATGTCGTCTCTCCACATGACACGCTCAGGCGGGAATACGTCGTCTACGACGAAACCGCTATCTGGAAACAAATCCTCATGCATAAAGGATAAAACTTATGATCTCTCCCTCTGATATGGAAAAGCGTATCGTGCGATACGGCAGTCTCAAACCTTGCAAAACCGCCTTCATCGACGCACACACGCCCGGATCAAACCTCAAGGAAAACTTTACCATCGTCGGGGGGGGCGTCTCTGAAAGCCCAGACCAACACGTCCACATCAAAGAAACTCCAGGATTCAATATCGGAGCCGCAGGACAACCTCCCAAGTGCAGAAACTCCCTCCACTCTCATCGTACCGCTGAGGTCTTCTTCGTCCTCAAAGGACGGTGGCGATTCTTTTGGGGAAGATGGGGTGACGCCGGCGAAGTCACCCTCGAAGAAGGCGATATCTTCAATATTCCCACCGGAATCTTTCGTGGCTTCGAAAATATTGGTACAGACTACGGCATGATTATGGCCATCCTCGGGGGAGACGACGCCGGGGGTGGAGTCATTTGGGCTCCTCAGGTCATACAAGACGCTTCAGAACATGGACTCGTACTCAGCGAAACAGGGCGGCTTTATGATACAAAAAAAGGACAATCCCTTCCAAAAAACGAAAAACCTATGCCCATACTCTCTCAGGAACAACTCAAAAACTTCCCCGAACCCGATCCTCATGAGGTCGTGTCTCAATTCGTCGCCCGCTATTGGGACCTTGTCGCTCTTTCACTCAAACAACCTGTTCCCGTCATCGGCGACAACGGAGTCCTCAAAGACAGACCCGGCTTCGAAGTCGACTTCATCTCGCGTAATTCACTCCAAGAAAAAAACTACAATACAGAACGTCACGAAATCCTCATGATCATGCGGGGACATTGGAACCTCTCTTGGGAGAATGGAAGTGCCACACTCGCCCCGGGAGACACCTGTTGCGTCCCTCCTAACCTCTCTCGACAACTCTCTCCCTCCATGAGCGGCGAAGCCTCGCTTTACAGAGTCCGCAATACAGACGACCCCGCCGGACCCACGCTCGCACCCACGTCATAAACCCACACCCACATCATAAAACCCACCCCCCAGGACCCCATAAATCATGACCATCCCCACCACACATGTCGGTTCACTCCCTCGAGAACAAGATGTCGTCGACCAGCTCTTCTCTCGCGAAAAAGGCGAATTCTACGACGTCAAAGCCTTCGATAGCACCATGGCACGAGGCGTCGACAGAGTCGTCAAAAAACAAGTCAACGCAGGAATCCATATCGTCTCAGATGGCGAAACATCAAAAATCTCTTACTCAACCTACGTCAAAGACCGATACGCCGGATTCTCAGGCGATAGCCCCCGCAATCCTCCTCACGACCTCACTCTCTTCCCCCAATTCCTAAAACGTATCGCTCAACAGGGCGGAACCCCCGAATTCTCTCGACCCATGTGTACTCAAGAAGTCTCCGTCAAATCTCATGACGACCTACACAAAGACATCTTCAACCTCACTTCCGCCATGAAAACTCATGGTGCAACACGCGGATTCATGAACGCCGCTTCACCTGGCGTCATCTCTCTCTTCCTCCCAAATCAATACTACCCCTCGCGCGAACTCTACCTACAAGCCCTCGCAGACGTCATGCAAGAAGA
>CAKMZR010000139.1 GCA_929200455.1 uncultured Alphaproteobacteria bacterium
CTTCGGGATCGTTTGGGGCTGAATATGACGAAGGTGGGATTTGTGGAAGAGGGGGAGGGTCTACGGGTACTGGAAGGAGGTGTAGAACTGGATAATGTGGGGGATAAGGGTTATCTTCACAAATGAGGATGTTGGGAGTGGTGCCCCCAGGGAGAATCGAACTCCCACTCCTGAAAGGAAACAGATTTTGAGTCTGCCGCGTCTACCAATTCCGCCACAGGGGCACGGAGACAGATTAGGGTTTATTGTTGAGAAGTGCAAGATATTTTCGGGTGGTCTTGAGAGAGAGGACGAACAGGTTTAGATTGGTTTGGGGTGTGTGGTTTTGGTTTGGTTTGAAGGAGTAAGAGGATAGAAGATGGCGTGGAAGCACAAGGATTTTTACAAGTCGCCGCGTTTTGTCTTTTTTGTGATGACGTTATGTTCATTATTTTTGCATGTGTTGGTGTTGTGGGGAGGAGGAGGGAGGGAAGAGCATGATCGTTTGCGAGAGAGGGATTTGTTGAGGGCGGAGCGTTTTGAATGGGAATTGAGGAATATTTATTTGCGAGAGAAGGTAGAGGGATTATCGTCTGGATTTCCTGATTATGATTTGTTGGAAGAGGAAGTGAGGAGGGTTCTTCACTACGGACGTTCTGGAGACATTGTGTTGCGAGAGATGGAATTATTGAGATGAATGTGTATCTTCCGATAGCGGAAATTTCTGTGAATCTTTTTGTACTTTTGAGTATGGGAATGGGTGTGGGTTTGCTGACGGGTATATTTGGGGTGGGAGGAGGATTTTTGATGACTCCGCTTTTGATTTTTATAGGTGTTCCGTCCGGAGTTGCGGTTGGGAGTTTGTCGTGTCAGGTATTGGCGACGTCGATGGCGAGTTTGGCACCGCATTTGCGTTCGAATCGCGTTGATTTTCGGATGGCGTATGCGTTGACGGGAGGGGGTGTGGTGGGTTCATTTTGTGGAGTTTTGATGCTTTCGCTTGTGCGTTCGTTTGGACAGTTGGATTTTGTGATTAATCTTGCGTATGTGGTTCTTTTGGGGGGTATTGGTACGTTGATGTTTTACGAGAGTGTGTTGGTGGTGATTCGGCGTCGATTTGGGAAGCGTCAGGGAGCAGCGATGCACCATAAGAAGCATGTTTTTCGGAGTTTTCCTTTTCGGGTAAGGTTTGTGCGATCGAAGATTTATGTGAGTATATTTGCGCCCTTATTGATAGGAGGAGCGGTAGGTTTTTTGGCGGCATTGTTGGGGGTAGGAGGAGGAGTGATGTTGATTCCTGCGATGATCTATCTTTTGGGAATGACGACGACGGTCGTGGGGACATCGTTGGCGAACATTACGTTGATAGCGGTGGTGACGGCGTTTTTCCAGGCGGTGGTGAATCAGAGTGTAGATATTAACTTGTCGTTGGTGTTGATAGGAGGTTCCCTTATAGGTTCCTATTTGGGAGGTCGGATGGGGGGAGGTTTGCGAGGAGAGGAGATGAGGAGTCTTCTGGCGTTAATTATTTTGAGTATAGCGTTAAAGATAGTGTATGACTTGGTGGCTGAGCCTGAGGAGTTGTATCATATGGTGGTGATTTAGGATGAGGTGTCTGAGTATATTTTTGTTGTGTGGATTGATGTTTGGGGGAGAGGTTTATGGATTGACGATAGATGCGGATGAGAGTGAGGTGAGTGTGCACTATGGATTTTCTGGAGGGGAGATTACGGTATTTGGGAGTGTGAAGAAGGGACATAATGTGGCGTTGGTGATATTGGGTCCGAGGGAGTCGGTGAGGTTTTACGAGAAGCGTCGTGTTTTTGGACTTTGGGTGAACAAGTTGGTGGGACGTGTGGATTCTGTGCCGAGTTTTTATGGATTTTTCATGAACAATGGCTTTTTGGGGAGTGAAACGAAGGCGGATGAGTCATTATTGCATTTTTACGAGATAGGTTTTAAGCGTTTGAGGTTTTTGATGGGAGAGGGGATCTTGTTGAAGGATCGGAGCAAGATTATTTCTGAGATGATAAAGATCAGGGCGTCGCAGGGCCTTTATTTTGAGGAGGATCGGGGAGTCAAGATTGTGAACGGAGATTTGTTTAAGGTGAAGATCAGGTTCCCGAAGGAGACGCCGACGGGCGTCTTTCGGATTAAGGTTTTGACGTTTGACGAGGAAGATGTGTTGAGGCAGACGCGGGTGATTCCTATTTTTGTGAGGAAGCGAGGTTTGGTATCGTTTATTGCCCATTCTGCGAAGCTGTATCCTGTGTGGTATGGATTGAGTGTTGTGTTGTTGTCGTTGAGTGTGGGCTTGCTTGTAGTCTTTATTCTCCACCGTAGGACGTGAGGATGACGGGCTTAGACTTGTCTTGGCTTGAAACGGAGGAAGCATTTGAGGAACTTCGGAAGGTTATGGACCCGAAGGCACATTTGGTGGATTGTGGTCTTCCCCCGATTGATCGAGAGATTCCCGGAGTCTCTCGTTTTGAGTTTTGGCCGATGTGGAAGCTGTACGGGCTGCCGGCGTTGTACCATATTTTGTGGGGGTTTTACTATGGAGGACTGAGGCTTCCGAGTGTGACGAATCCGGGACTTCCACTGGGGGGTTGGGTGGGAGAGTCGAAACTGGATATTTTTGAATCTATGGAGGGTTCTGCACGAGCGATTGTGCCGCATTACGTGGGCGTGAAGGAGTCGGATATTTTGGAAGGCTGGGAGGCTGTGGAAAGGAAGGTGTCTGTGGGAGGTTTGACCTATCCGTATTTGATGAAGCCTGCGGTTGGCTGTCGAGGAGCGGGCGTTCAACTGATAGGAGACGGAGAGAAGTTGCAGAGTTACTGTGAAAGTTTTCCTTTGGGAGGGGATATCGTGGCACAAAGACTGGTGCCGTATATGGGGGAAGCGGGGGTTTTTTACGTGCGAGAACCTGGCGAGAGGGAGGGAAAGATATTTGGGATTACGTTAAAATATTTTTTGGAGGTGGAGGGGGACGGAGAGCACACACTGGAGGCGTTGATAGAGGGCCACTGGCGAGCCTCGAGCATAGCGAGTATTTATAAGGTTCGTCACGGAAGACGTTTGCAAGAGTGCCTTGGGAAGGGAGAGCGGTATCGCATTAACTTTACGGGAAGTCATTCTCGAGGAACGATATTCCGCGAGGGTACACACTATGCAACGGAGCGTTTGCGTCAAGCGATGGATGTGATTGCGGATGGGATACCGGAGTTTTATTTTGGACGTTTTGACTTTCGATTTCGTGATTTTGGCGAGTTTTTGGAGGGCAAGAACATGGCGTTGCTTGAGTTGAACGGTGCGGGAGGAGAGGCGACGAATGTGTGGGATAGCGGGAAGAGTCTCAGCGAGGTTTATCGTATACTGAAGGAGCAATACCGTCTGATGTACAAGATAGGTGCAATGAACAGGAAGCGGGGTTATCGCGAGGCTGGTTACGGTGCGTTATGGTCTGCGTGGAGGCGTGAGTCTCGTTTGATGACGGGCTATCCGTACACGGATTAATTGAAGATGGAATTGAGGGTTTTTGAAGCGTCGTCTATGAAGTTTTTGGTTTTTTCTTCGGTATTTTTGAGGAGGTTATTGATATTTTCAGTGAAGTTTGAGAAGTGATGTTCGAGAGATTTTTTTGATTGATTGATGAATTCTGAGAGGATGATGTTGGCGAGTTCTTTAGGTTTGATGCCATCTGGTTTTCCGATATTTTTTGCGGAGAATGAGGGTAGTGAGAGGGAGAGGGTTTTGCCTAATGTGAGTGAGCTGGTGACGGAGACTTGGGGTTTATCGATGGAGAGTGAATCGATTCTGAGTAGGTATTCTTTTTTGGAAGAGGATGTTTCTGGAGATTTTGTGTGATCGATGAGGGTTTGTAGATTGTTGTTGTCGTGTTCGTAGAAGAGATTTATTCGGGGTTGGGAGACGGAGATGTTTTGGATGTGGAGGGGTGATAGGGAGAGTTTGGAGGGCATTTGCACGAATATTTTTGAGAATCCGAGTGCTTCTTTTTTGGGGAAAGAGGGAGGATTTTGGATGGAGAAATCTGAGATGGATATGGAGTATTGGAAGGGTTTGACGTCGACATCTCCGACGGAAACTTGGGTACCGAAAGTTTGGGAACCGACTTCGACAATAATTTCTTTGATGAGGGCGTTTCTGTTGGCATAAAGGAAGGCAACAGTTGCCGTGACGATGACGATGATGGAGATGACGAAGAAGGATAGGAAGCGTTGGATTGTCATGATGTTTCTTGTTTGGAGGGTTTATTTTAGGGGTGCGGAGAGACTTTAACATAGGATGGGAGAAAGGCCAACAATAGTCTTGACAAGAAGAGGGAGAGGGTATGATATAAGCGGGATTGTGGGAAGGCAGATAAGCGTAGAAAGGATTTGGTGTTGGTGAAAAGCGTGGTGATAGTGGAATCGCCTGCGAAGGCGAAGACGATAGCGAAGTACTTGGGTGTAGGTTACGAGGTTCTGGCGAGTTTTGGTCATGTGAGGGATTTGGTGCCTAAGGATGGTTCTGTGAAGCCTGATGAGGATTTTCGTATGTTGTGGGAGGAGGGGGAGGGGAGTCGTAAGCATTTGTCTAAGATAGTGACGGAGTCGAAGAAGGCGGACTGTGTGTATTTGGCGACGGACCCTGATCGCGAGGGAGAGGCGATTTCGTGGCATGTATTGGAGTCGTTGAAGGAGCGAGGTGTTTTGAAGCAGGGAGGACCTTTAGTGAAGAGGATCATGTTTCACGAGGTGACGAAGGGAGCGGTATTGAAGGCGTTGGATGAGGGTCGAGATGTGGACGAGGATTTGGTGGATGCGTATAAGGCGCGTCGAGCGTTGGATTATTTGATAGGTTATACGTTATCGCCGATCTTGTGGAAGAAGTTGCCGGGGATTCGTTCTGCGGGGAGGGTTCAGTCTGTTGCGTTGAGGCTTGTGTGTGATCGTGAGGAC
>CAKMZR010000140.1 GCA_929200455.1 uncultured Alphaproteobacteria bacterium
GTGGGTAGGAGTGTAGAGATGGTTGGAAATTCTGGGAAGAAGCTGTTGGGTCGGAGTGGAGTGGAGGTGGGAGAGACGGCGGTGGCGTTGTCGTACGACATGGAGGAGGACAAGGAGGGAGCACCGAAGGTTATAGCGAAGGGTCGTGGAGAGGTAGCGGATCGTATTTTGTCGGAAGCGTTGAGGTATGGTCTTCCTGTGGAGCGAGATGGAGATTTGGTGAGTCTTTTGTATGCGTCGGAGATAGGGGAAGAGATACCGGTGGAGGCGTTTATAGTGGTTGCGGAGATTTTGCGATACATTTACGAGCGTGATGGTCGGTTATGAGAATCGTGCGAGTATGATGGGTTGTGGGATTTTAGGAAGGAAGAAGCAGATGGTAGGAGATGAAGGTGCGTTGGGTGGGGATGATAATGTGATGAGTTTGGAGTGTGTGGAGCTGGTGGAGACGGCGGGTAGGCTTAAGTTATTTTTGGAGAGTGCGCGTCAAGAGTTGGAAGCGGGAGATTTGGTTGATTTATCGGATATACAGGAGAAGGTCGCGACACTGTGTGGGAGGACGGCACGTTTGGACAAGCACGAGGCGGTGATTATGATGGAGCCATTGGAGGGTTTGATGGGGGTGATGGAGGAGGTGTCTCGTATTTTGGGAGAGAAGCGTC
This sequence comes from uncultured Alphaproteobacteria bacterium, assembly GCA_929200455.1. GTDB lineage: Bacteria > Pseudomonadota > Alphaproteobacteria > CAKMZR01 > CAKMZR01 > CAKMZR01. Next base: position 663 of record CAKMZR010000140.1, read on the forward strand.
TAGAGATATTAGCACAATCGAAATTGACACAATCGGGGGGGGAGTGAGTGACGGTTTTGGAATTGGGGAGTGGATGCGATAGATGAGTGAAATTTACGTGATAGACTACGTGATAGCCCTTTTGGTGCTTGCGTTGATGTTGTTGGGATTTGTGATTGTGGTCCGTGTTGCGAAAAGACGGGGCGGGGCGATTTTGGGAGGTAAGTTGTGGGGAGGTTCAGGGGGATTGCGTCTTCGTGTTCTTGAGGGAGCACAACTGGATGGGAAGCGTCGTTTGGTTCTGGTATCGTGTGATGGTCGAGAGTATTTGTTGTTATTGGGTATTCATGGGGATATTGTGGTGGACAGTTTGAGGGGTTCGGGGGGAAGTTTTTCTGATGAGATGTTGCACTACAAGGAGGACGGATCGGGAGAGGGAGATGAGGTTCGAAATATGAAGACGAGGGATAGCAGAGATGAAGATTGAGATGGGCAAGAGTAGGAGCGGGGATTGGTTGAAGTTTGCGAGGGTTTGGGGTGTGTTGTTTTTTGGTGTGTTCTTCTTCTTTTTTGCGGGAGGGGAAGCATGGGGACAGTCCTTGAATCTTGACATAGGAGAGGGTGGGAGTGTGACGGGTCGTCTTATACAGTTGGTGTTATTGATAACGGTGTTGTCGTTGGCTCCGTCTGTGCTGATTATGGTGACGTCATTTACGCGTTTGGTGGTGATATTTTCTCTTTTGCGTAATGCGATAGGGACGCAGCAGAGTCCGCCGAATTCGGTTCTTGTGAGTTTGGCACTTTTTCTGACATTTTTTATTATGCAGCCGGCACTGGAGACGGCATATAACGATGCGGTTCGTCCTCTTTTGAACGAGGAGATTACGGAAGAGGAGGCATTTTATGCGGGCGTGGCACCTTTTCGCACCTTTATGTTGCGTCATGTTCGGGATAAGGACGTGGCTCTTTTTATGAACATAGCACGTGTGGAATCGGCGTCGAACGTGGATGATATTCCGCTAAGGGTTTTGGTGCCGGCATTTATGATCTCGGAGTTGAAGCGGGCGTTTGAGATAGGATTTTTGTTATTTATTCCATTTCTTGTGGTGGACATGGTGGTGGCGTCTGTATTGATGTCTATGGGTATGATGATGTTGCCGCCGATTATGATATCCTTGCCTTTTAAGATTATCTTTTTTGTGTTGGTAGACGGCTGGTACTTGGTTGTGGGGAGTGTGGTTCAGAGTTTTGGGGCGATATAGGGCTTGATTATTTGGGGTTAAGGGTGTATTTTTTTCGTGTGTGTGTATATTTTTAATTTTACGGAGTGAGTATGTCTGAGGATCAAAGACTTGACTATGAGCGTGTATCGGAAGATCACTACGAGACGTGGAAATTGTGGGTGAAGATGTGTCGTGTATTTACGGTGGTGTTGTCATTAATTCTTTTTGGTTTATTGATGTTGTATTTGAATTGAGGGTGTAGGTGTTGGAATCAGCGGTGAGTGGGAGGCCGAAATGGTTTGGTTGGTGGTTGTGTATACTTTTTTTGATGGTGGTATTGATCATGCAGGTGGGAGCATGGACGCGACTGACGGATTCTGGTCTTTCGATGGTGGAGTGGCGTCCTTTGATGGGGATATTGCCTCCGATGAGTTCTGGGGAGTGGGAGAGAATATTTTTGTTGTACCAAGGGACGGAAGAGTACAGGGCGTATGAGCCGTCTATGTTGGAGTTCCGTGATATTTTCTGGTGGGAATATATTCACAGGGTTTTGGGTCGGTTGATAGGGTTTGTGGCGGTTGTTCCGCTGTTGTGGTTGTGGTTTTGTGGTTATTTGAGTGCGTGGTGGAAGTTTCGCCTTTTGGGAATGGTACTTTTGGGAGGTTTGCAGGGGGTTGTGGGCTATTGGATGGTGAAGAGTGGATTTGCGGATAGGATTGACGTGGCCCCTGAGCGACTGCTGGTGCATTTTTTGCTGGCATTGTGCATATTGGTTTACATAGGGTTGTTGTTGAAGAAGGAGTGGTGTGGGAGGGTGTGTGGAGTCCGTCGGGTGGGTCGAGGGGCTAAGTTTGTGGTGGGATTGACGGTTTGTTGGTTATTTTTTTTGGTTTTGAGTGGGGTCTTGGTGGCGGGTCTTGACGGTGGTCTTGTGTACAATACGTGGCCGAAGATGGGAGATCGATGGATAGCCGAGGACTATGGATTTTTGGCGAAAGATTTTTGGGGATTGTTTGTGGATGACATGGTTTCTGCACAAGTTCACCATCGTTTTTTGGCGTATGGTTCCTTGTTTTTGGTGTTGTGGCAGGCGTATGTTCTGAGGGGAGCGGAGGGACGCTTTGTATTTTTGGGGAGTCGTATCCTTGTGTTGTTGATTTTGTGTCAGATGGTTCTGGGCATAGGGACTCTTTTGAGTGGATTAGATTTTATTTTGGCACTTTTGCATCAGCTGGGAGCGATAAGTATTTTTCTATTGGGTGTGTTCATAGGGGTTGAGGTTTATTTCTTTGAAGATGTGTCCGGCGAGGTAGAGTGAACCTGCGATGACGAGTATTCCTGGTTTGAGCTGGGAGATGGTATTGACGGCGTGTGCGAGGGAGGGAGCGGGTCGTGCGTTTATGCCGACGCTGAAAGCGATTTCGGAAAGGGATGTGGCGGTATGGCTATTGGTGGTATTGGGAATGGAGATGGTGTGAATGGAAGCGACGAGGGGGTTGAGAGGCTTGAGGAAAGCAAGGACATCTTTTTGTCTGAGCATCCCGATGATGAGATGGCATGAAAGGGGAGAGGGCGTGTTGGCTTGATATTCTCGAATGAATCGGGCGATAGCGAATCCTGCGTCGCGATTGTGTCCCCCGTCGAGGAGTAGGTACCATTTTTCGCCGAGTGTGTGGAGAGGAGGATTGGGTGGAAGTTTTTGGAGTCTTGCGGGCCAATGAGTGGACGAGATGGCTTTTTTGATGAGGGATGCTGAGATATTTTTTTTTTGAGGAAAGAGTAGGTGTAGGGCGCGAATGGCGGTGGAAGCGTTTTCGATTTGGTGGTTTCCTCTGAGGGAAGGTAGGGTGAGAGAGTAGAGGGCACGTTCGTCTTTGTAGGCCCAATGTTCGGATGAGGAAGAGATGGAGACGTCGTCATCGACGGAGTGGCAGGTGATATTTTTTTCTTTGAGGTATTGTTTTATGAGATTTTTTGTTCTTTCGTGTTGGGGTGCGATGAGCATGGGTGTGTTTGGTTTGGCGATTCCTATTTTTTCTTTGATGATGTCTTCGATGGTATTTCCGAGGAATTCGGTGTGGTCTTTTCCGATTCTGGTGAGGATGGTGAGTGCTGGATTTGGTATGACGTTGGTGGCATCGAGTCGTCCTCCGAGTCCTGTTTCGAGGATGAGGAAGTCGTGTTTTTGTTGAGAGAAGATGAGGAAGGCGGCGGATGTGATGAATTCGAATAGGGTGACGTGATGTTTGGAGGCAGCTTTTTGGGTTTCGATGAGGGCTTGCGTGAGAGTTTCGTCATCGACGGGTTTTCCGGAAGCGAAAATGATTCGTTCGTTGACGTGGACGAGATGTGGCGAGGTATACATAGCGGCACGTAGGCCGATTTTTGTGAGAATGGAATGTAAGAAAGCGGCGGTAGAACCTTTTCCGTTGGTGCCGGCGATGTGGATGGTGGGAGGAAGTTTGAGGTGGGGGTCTCCGATGGCACTTAGGAGAGGCCATAATCTTTTGAGTGAGAGGTCAATAGATTTTGGGTGATTTTTTTCGATATTGGCGAAGATTGAGTCGATGGAAGTATTCATTCTTTATTGGGGGGAGGTATGAGGGAAAGGTGTTGGTGAGGTTTTTTGAGGAGTATAGTTTTGAGGATGGAGGCGAGTGTATCTCGGAAGAGGTGTCGATGAACGACCATATCGATCATGCCGGAAGATGCGACGAATTCGGAAGTTTGGAAATCTTCGCTGAGTTGTTCGCCGACTGTTTGTTCGATGACGCGTCTCCCTGCGAATCCGATGGTGGCTTTGGGTTCTGCGATGTGGATGTCGCCGAGCATGGCGAAACTCGCGCTCACGCCGCCTGTGGTGGGGTGTGTAAGGAGGACGATATAAGGGAGGTTATGTTTTTTGAGTTTTTTGACGGCGATGACGGATCGTGGGAGTTGCAGGAGGGAGAGGGGTCCTTCTTGTAATCGCGCGCCTCCGCTTGAAGTGATGGTGAGTAGGGGAGCATTTTGGTTGATGGCGAATTCTGCGGCGGTGAGTAGCCCTGCTCCGACG
>CAKMZR010000141.1 GCA_929200455.1 uncultured Alphaproteobacteria bacterium
GAAGATTCGCTCGATTCCTCTTTATGATCCGATTTTGAAGTCTCTTGGTGCGACGTCTGTGACGACGTCCCCTTCGGAGGCCTATACGGCGATGGAGCGTGGCGTGGTGGATGGCCTTGGTTGGCCTGACATTGGTCTTTTGGACTTTAAGTTTTATGAGCAGGCGAAGTACATTATGATGCCGACGTTTTATCAGCTTCGCACGGCGACATTGATGAATCCGAATTCGTTTAAGTCTTTGCCGAGTGAATTGCAAGACGTATTGGTGAAGGCTAATCGTTCTGCGGATGCGATTGGAGCGAAGTGGGCGAAGGAGAAGCGAGATTCTGAGCATGCTGAGATGGCGAAGGCTGGAGTGGAGTTTGTGTCTCTTTCTGCGGGTGAGGCGAAGAAGTTTGTGGACTTGACGGAAGACAAGCTTTGGGAAAATATTATGAAGGGAGCTCCGCAAGATGCTGCGCGTCTTCGTCCTTTGTTTGATCGTGCTTAAATGAGGTTGTGGGAGGCGGGTCTGTGGATTTTTTCCACGGCCCGCCTTTTGGGTATGCATGAGGAAGGGAGATTTTTTTGAGTTTTGGGCATATTTTTGAGAGATTCTGCTTTTTTTTGGCGGTGTTGAGTGCGGGTCTTATTTTGTTTGTGAGTCTTTTGATCACGTATGATGTATCTACGCGTTACTTTTTTGATTTTTCTTCTCCTTGGGCGTTTGATCTTTCGGAATATTCTCTTGTGTGGATAAGTTTTTTGGGAGCTCCATGGGTACTGTTGCAGAATCGCCATGTGCGTATTGACATGCTTGTGGAGAGGTTGCCTGTTCGTGTGCAGAAGTTTTTGGGTGTTGCGGTGAGTCTTGTGGCGTCATTTATGTGCGGAGTTTTGGCGTGGCGAACGGGTATAGCGGCTTTTGAGTATTATAATAATGAAGTGATGATGCCTCGTATTTGGAGGATTCCGCGTATATTTCCTTATGTTGCGATTCCGCTTGGGAGTGGATTGTTGAGTATAGCGTTTCTTGTGAGGATGAGGCTTTATTTTTATGAAGTTAATCCTGAAGATATTTTGCGGGAGAGGGCGTCTATGGGCCAAGAAAAGGGACTGTTGGTGGGAGAGAAGGGAGAGATTTAGTATGGAATACGAATGGATTTCTACGCTTGGTTTTTTCTTTGGTATTTTGATGCTTATGATGTTGAGCGGTATGCCGGTAGCGATTGGTTTTATCGCGTTGAATATTGTGGGTTTGTATTTTTATCTTGGGCCTCAATCGTTGTCTCTTCTTGCGACGAGTTCTTTTACATCGATAGGACAATTTTCGTTAATTCCCATTCCGTTGTTTATACTGATGGGAGAGTTGCTTATGCGTACGGGCCTAGCGGCACGAGCGGTGGATGCGGTTGATCATTGGATAGGAAGGGTTCCCGGACGTCTTTCTTTGTCCTCTGTGGGAGGGGGTACACTTTTTGGAGCTCTGAGCGGTGCGAGTATGGCGTCAGTCGCGATGTTGGGTTCGACGCTTGTCCCCGAGATGACAAAGCGTGGTTACAAGCCGTCTATGTCTGTGAGTTCGATTCTTGCGGGAGGAGGTCTAGCGGTTCTTATTCCGCCGAGTGCGCTTGGTGTTTTATTGGGAGCATTGGCGAAAGTGTCGATAGCACAGTTGCTTGTGGCGGGAATTCTCCCTGGAGTGCTTTTGGCGGTTTTGTATTTTTTGTATTTTGCGGTGCGTGCGAAGCTGCAACCTCATCTTGCCCCTCCTTATGAAGCACCCCCGAAGAGTTGGAGGCAAAAGGTGATGATTTTGTTGTCTGTGTCGCCCTTGTTTGGACTGATTATGGTGGTGACGGGTTTTATTTTTCTTGGCATAGCGACGCCCTCAGAATCTGCTGCCATGGGTGTTGTTGCGTCTCTTCTTCTTGCGGCTTGTTATGGAAGTTTGACGTGGTCTTCGGTGAAAAAGTCATTGATGTCGACGATGACGACGACTTCGATGATGTTGTTGGTGATAGTAGGTTCTACGGGATTTAGTCAGCTTCTTGCGGCGACGGGGTCGACTTCTGCATTGGTTTCGTCTGTTGCGGGCTTGGATTTGGGTCCGATTTTGACGGTGATTATTATGCAGTTGATTGTTCTTTTTTTGGGATGTTTTATAGACACGATTTCGATTATGTTGATAGCGATTCCAGTATTTATGCCAATTATTGATCTTATGGGAATTCATGAGATATGGTTTTGTATTTTGATTTTGGTACAGTTAGAGCTTGCGGGGATCACGCCTCCGTTTGGCGTTCTTCTTTTTGTGATGAAGGGAGTTCAGCAACATTTGAAGATTTCTGATATTTATCGTGCGTCGCTTCCGATAGTATTGATTCAGATTTTTCTTGTGTTTATACTGATGCTTTTTCCTGAGATTGTGACGGTACTGCCGGACTTTATTAGGGAGAATTCGTGAAGATATTTGGGTATAATTTTTGAGGGTTTAAGGTTTTATTTTGGTGTGAAAAGGGAAGTAGTAGCATGGTTGCGGAAACGCCATTGAGATCGAAAGAGAAGAAGGAAAGGCGTAATTCTTCTGCGACGAAAGAGCGTATATTGCAGGCAGGGCTTGAGGAGTTTGGTTTTCAGGGTTATAGGGGGGCACGTATAGCGACGATAGTGGAGAAGGCGGGTTGCAACATACGGATGCTTTACCATTATTTTGGAGCGAAGAGGGAATTGTATCTTGCGTGTCTTGATCGTGTATACTTTCATATACGTCAGGAGGAGCAGAAACTGGATTTGTTGTCGTTAGAGCCTGTGGAAGCGATCTGTGCGTTGGTAGAGTTTACGTTTGATCATATGAGGAACAACATTGATTTTGTATACATAGCGGGAGTAGAGAATGCGCACAAAGGAGAGTTTTTGAAGAAACTTCCGCCGGTGTCGCAGGCTGCCCGTTATCACATAGAGACGATAGGGGAGATTTTGCGAGAGGGTGAGAAGGTGGGATTGATAAGGGAGAACATAGATGCGTTTCAGCTTTACATATCGATTTTGTCGTTGAGTTATGTACATCTTTCGAACCGTTATACGCTTTCTGTGAGTTATGGTTGTGATATTGGTGACGAGAGGTGGCTCGAGGAGCGGAAAGATCATGTCCGAGCGTTGATATTGTCTTACGTGGTGAAATAATTTTTTTGGCTGGGACTACTTTTTGAAGAACAGCCCCGCCCTCACAACCTGTGAATTGTATTTTTTGACTGTTTATGTGTGTTTATGATCACTTTTACACTTTGGGGTGTGAAAGTGAAGGGCGTAGCTATTTTCTGTATTCTTTTATTTTGTAAGATGAGTTTCCTTTAATAATTTTGATTGAGGTTATTGAGGATAATAAAGAGAAGAGGAGTCACGAAAGTGTGGTTACGATTTATGATTTGTGGTTATTTGGATTCGGACGTGAAAATCTATGAAGATGGTATCAAATCTTTGAAGAGGATTTTTATAGAGTTAAGTGACTTTCATGTCGTATTGCGTATATTTTTCTCTCTGTGGGCGAGTTGTTGTGGGGGTATTTGGGGCATTATTGAGAAACAGTATACCAAGTGAGCGGAGAAGAAGATGAAGAAGATAGAGAAGAGGTTGGGCGTGGGAGTTGAGTTGTTGCGAGGATTATTTTCGGTTTATTTTTTGATGTTATTGTCAGGATGTGTGAATGTGAGTTCGCAGTTGCAACCGTTGATAGATAATCTTAGGGATAAGGTAGATAATTTTGGTCATTCATTGAGCAAGGATGAGTTTGACATGGCGTTGGTGAGGGATTCGGTACCGCTTAGTCTTGGGGATGAGGGTGAGAGTTTGGAGTTTCGTTTGCCTGAGGGTATGAGTGTATCACATTTTGAGGAATTGGGATTGAACGACAAGCATTCTGGATTGCTTTCGCGGGGTCATTTTGCGTTTCGTGAGGATGAGGGAGTTTGGGTATTGGAGTTTGCGGAAAAGATTCCGGAGGGTCGTTACAGTGTGAGTTGGCGTGAGGGTGATGTTCGTTGGGAGACGTCATCGGTGGAGGTATTGTCTGAGGGAGTTGAGGGTTCTGATGTGGTTGTGCATTTGGTTGATATTTTGGACAGGCATACATTGGAGGTTGAATTGGAGAACGCGCGTTTGAGTGATGATTTTGGTGGTAAGATATTTTTGGTGAATCGGGATGGAGAGGTTGTGGGGGTTGAGGTTGAGGTTCGTGTTCGAGGAGATGTATTGGAGTTATCTTTTGGGGGAGTGTTGGACGAAGGTTTTTACCGTATAGTTTTTGGGGAGGGTTCATTATTGACGTTGGATGGTGAGGAGTTGAGGGAGATATTTTTGTCGAATGAGCTGAGGTGGAGTGAAGAGATTTTCGAAGGAGAGCAGCTGGTTTCTGTAGCGACGGAGGTTATAGAAGATAACGAAGGAGGGGGATTGTTGTTAGGAACTGGAGAGACAGGGGTGGACCTGGGTTGGGTTTGAGGGTGAGGTTATAAGGGGGGTATAAAGAGAACGATAACAATAAGAAAGACTGAGAGCGGAGTATTGAGAGATGCTCTGCTCTCTTTTTTTTTGGGTGTGTGAAGGGGGTGACAAGGGAGATGATATGGGTTATGGTGGACGTGGTGTGGGTTAGATAATATGAAAAGGAGAAGATTATGATGAGGGAAGTAAGATTGAATGAGGATTTGGTAGGAGTTAATAAGAGCAGGAGATTTGGGAGTTTGGGGACGTTATCTGCACTGGGACTGTTGTTGAGTGCGTGTGGTGGCGGGAGCAGTGGTGGAGGCGGCGGGGGCGTGACCACGGACACGACGCCGCCGGCGTTGGCGAGTAAGAAGGTGGAGGTGAAGACGGTTGATGGTGAGGCAGACGCTCGGGAACTGGTGGTGACATTTAGTG
>CAKMZR010000142.1 GCA_929200455.1 uncultured Alphaproteobacteria bacterium
CCCGTGGGACTGGCTCAGTTCGACAAGTCGCAGGGAGTTGGAGGAGTGTGGGGCTCCGATGACGAGCATGGTATTGACTTGAGGAGCGATGGAGATGACGGCTTGTTGTCTGTTGGTGGTGGCGTAGCAGATGTCGCTGGTTTGAGGTCCTTGGATGTGAGGGAATCGTGATTTGAGGGTTTGGATGATGTGAGCACAATCGTTGAGGGAGAGGGTTGTTTGGGTGACGTAAGCGAGATTTTTGGTGTGTGGTGGAGGGGAGAAGTTGCGTGCGTCTTGAACATTTTCGATGATGTGTACGAGGTGTTGGGGGATTCTTCCTGTGGTTCCGACGGCTTCTGGATGGGATTTATGGCCGATGAATAGGAGGAAAGTGTTGTGTTTGACCCATCGTTCTGCTTCTTTATGGACTTTGGTGACGAGGGGGCATGTGGCGTCGATGATGAGGAAGTTTCTTTTTTTGGCTTCATTGACGACGGCTTGAGAGACGCCGTGAGCGGAGAAGATGACGGGTTGAGAGGTATCGGGGATGGCGGAGAGTTCTTCGACGAAGATGGCCCCCATAGTTTTGAGTCGTGATACGACGTGGTGGTTATGGACAATGTCGTGTCGGACGTAGACGGGTTTTCCGAATTTGAGGAGGGCTTCTTCGACAATTTTGATGGCACGAACGACTCCGGCACAGAATCCGCGAGGGTTTGCAAGGAAGAGAGTGACGTTCTTTTTTTTCATGGGTGTGGAAAAGGGAGAGAAGGGTGTGGAGTTAATGATGGGTTGAGGGTAGAATATCTATTTATGAAGATCAAGCGGGTATAGATTCGCGTGGGTAGGGATTTTGGCAAGAGGGAGGAAAGAGAGCAGGATATGAGGAGGCGAGGTATAATTTTTGTTTTGTTGTTTTGGGTTTCTGGTTGTGGGGGTTCGGAGGTGACGCGTGAGGATTCTCAAGGCGAGGTCTGTGGTCGTGTGAAGGTGCCGTTGGTATTGGCAAGCAAGTTGTTGGAGGATGGTCGCGGAGGCAACATTCATGTATGGCGTGTGAGTCTTGATTGTCGCACGCATGTGCGTGTGGAGGGTAGGGATGAGGGTTTAGAGAGGGAGGTGCGAGAGGTTGAGTTTTTGGATGTATCGTTGACGTTGAAGGGCTTTGTGGCGGAGGAGGGATTGCCTCATCGGATGGAGATACCGTATGTGGTGATGGTGAAGGATGATATAGGGGGGGTGGTATTGGGGAAGAAGAGTGGTCGTGTATGGATTGAGGTGCTGAGGAATGAGGTATCGGGAGAGATTTCGGTGCGGGAGCGTGTGAAGTGGGATTTGGAGGAGAAACCTGCGGGACGGGACGGGCTGTATCCTACGGTTTATGTGGGGTTGGAGTTATCTCGGAAGGAGTGGCATCGTTTTAAGGAGGTGGTGGAAGAGACGGGGGAGAGGGCGTTGTTGCCTGGGGTGGGAAATTGAAGGGTGTGGGAGATTGAGGGTGTGGGAAATTGAAGGGTGTGGGAGATTGAGGGTGTGGGAAACTGAGGGTGTGGGAAATTGAAGGGCGTGGGAGGTTGAGGAGGTCGGGTGTTGAGGGAGCGTTTTTTTAGGAACCGTGAGGCGTAGTGACAAGAGAGATCTGTTGGTAACCATTGATGTTGAGTTCGGTCATGACTTTCATGACGTCTCCATATGAGACGAGGGTATCGCCCCGTAGGAAGAGGGGTCGGGAGATATCATTTTTTGTGATGGCTTTGATTTGGGGTATGAGTTTTTGCAGGGAAGAGGGTTCGGTTCCGATGTAGAGAGCGCCGTCTTGAGTGATAGAGATGACGAGAGGTTGGGAGGGTTCATTGAGGTTGCTGGCGTTGACTTGGGGTAGGTTGACTTTGACGCCGACGGTAAGGAGGGGAGCGGTAATCATGAAGACGATGAGCAAGACGAGCATGACATCGACAAAGGGTGTGATGTTGATGGATGAGAGGGGTTTAGGCGTTTGCCGTACGGAGAAGGATGTTTTCATGATGAGTGAAGGGAACGAGAGATGAGGATGAGGAAGTCGTTACGAAAGTTTTCGAGGGCGGAAGTGGAGTGAGATATCGTGCTGGCGAATCGGTTGTAGGCGATATTTGCGGGGATGGCGGCGATGAGTCCGAGGGCTGTGGCGAGGAGTGCTTCTGCGATTCCTGGGGCGACGACGGTGAGGTTTGTCTGTTGGCTTGAAGCGATGGCACTGAAGCTATTCATGATTCCCCAAACGGTTCCGAGGAGTCCGACGAAGGGGGCGGCGGAGCTTATGGATGAGAGGATGATGAGGGCGTGTTCCATGATAGAGATATTTTTGTTCATGGAAGAGACCATGGCGCGGTCGACGGATGTGATGAGGTTTTCGTGAGAGGAAGAGGAAGAGGAGAGGATTTTGTATTCTGAGAAGGCGGCACAGAACATGGAGGACATGGGGCAAAGTTTGTGGGGGGGAAGGTTTTCGTATGAGAGGAAGAGTTCTTCGAGGACGGTATTTTTGTTCCAGAATTTTTGTGAGAAGGTTTGGGTATGTTTTTTGTGTTGAGAGAAGAGTCGTATTTTGGAGATGATGATGCTCCAAGACCAAACGGAAGCGACGACGAGGAGGAGCATGACTCCTTTGACGAAGATGTCTGCTTGCCAGAAGAGAGCGAGTATATTGATGCTGTGTGATTCCATGATAATTTCTTAGGTTTGAGGAGGGTTTTTATTTTTTGGTTGGGTTTGAGAGGACTTGGAGGAGATTTTCTGGAGGTTTGCACAGGGTTTTTTGGTTATTGACACATGCGATTTCGACTTGGATTTTGGCGGATTTTTTTTCGAGTACGGGATGGGCGGTGTTTTCGTTTTGCGAGCTGAGGTGAATATTTTGCAGGAGCGAGAAGGTGTAAGCGGATGAAGAGATGAGTTGGGTATTGACGGCGAAGGTTTGGTCGAAGGTGAGGGGTTGGAGGAAGCGGATATGGCATGATCGCACGACGAGAGATATTTGGTATTGAGAGAGGATATTTTGGTGAGAGTATCCGATTTTTCTGAGCCATTCGTGGCGAGCACGTTCTGCGAATTGGAGGTAGCGTGCGTGGTAGACGATACCGAGAGCGTCTGTATCTTCGAGGAAGACGCGTCCTGTAAAGATGTGTGGGGGAGGAGCGTTCATGAGGGGAAGAGGGGTGTATTGTTTTGTTCTGGGAGTTTGAGGAGGGAGCGAGCCTTTGGAGAGAGGCATCGTCCTCTTGGCGTGCGTTGGATGAGTCCGTCTTGTAGGAGGAAGGGTTCGACGACGTCTTCGAGGACGTCACGTTCGCAGGCGAGGGCGGATGCGAGCGTATCGAGTCCGACGGGCCCTCCGCCGTAGTTGTGGGCAAGGGATGTGAGGTATGAGAGGTCGAATTCGTCGAGTCCGTTTTGGTCGATTCCGAGTTTGGAGAGGGCGTGTTCTGCGATATTGAGGTTGATGGTGTTGCGTCCTTCTACGGTTGCGAAGTCGCGGACGCGTCGTAGGAGTCGGACGGCGATTCGCGGTGTTCCTCTGCTTCTTCTTGCGATTTCTTGAGCGCCTTTTGTGTCGATGGGCGTGTGGAGTTGTTCTGCGGCCCGGGAGACAATATGGGAGAGTTCTTGTAGGGAGTAGAAGGCGAAGTGTAGGAGGATACCGAATCGGTCTCTGAGGGGGTTTGTGAGGAGTCCGGGTCTTGTGGTGGCCCCGACGAGGGTGAAGGGTACGAGGTCGATTTGTACGGATCGTGCGGCGGGCCCTTCACCGATGAGGAGGTCGAGTCGGAAGTCTTCGAGGGCGGGGTAGAGTATTTCTTCGACGGCGGGATTGAGTCGATGGATTTCGTCGATAAAGAGGACGTCGAAGGGTTCGAGGGACGTAAGGAGAGCTGCGAGGTCGCCGGCTTTGGCGATGATGGGTCCTGAGGTGGGTCTCCACCCGACTTTGCGTTCAAGGGCGATGATGCGAGCGAGGGTTGTTTTGCCGAGTCCTGGGGGTCCGTGTAGGAGGCAGTGGTCGAGGGGTTCGTTTTTGGAGCGGGCAGCATGGACAAAGACTTGGAGATTCTCCCGCATGGTTTCTTGACCGACGAAGGAGGCGAGGTCTGAGGGTCTGAGGGCGTTGTCGTAGAGGTCACGATTATTTTTTTCTGTGTGGGTGTGATGGAGTTCGTGAGAGGGAGCGTTCATGGGAGTCTGGATTTATGAGGAAGGGGAGAGTAGGAGTCGAATCTCGAGGAGGGCGGCTTTGATGAGTATAGCTGAATCGGGGGTGTGTGATTGTTTTTCGAGAGCTTTTGCGACGGCGTGCGAAGCTTGAGAGGGAGGGTAGCCGAGGTTGATGAGGGCTGATTCTGCGTCTTGAACATACTGTTCTGCGTGTAGTTTTTGGTGAGGAGAGGGGCTATTGATGGCGAGATGGTCATTATCTTCGAGGTGATTTTTGAGTTCTGATATGAGTCGCGATGCGAGTTTTTTTCCGACGCCGCTTATGGCGAGGAAGGCTTTTTCATTATTTTGTGCGATGAAGGAGCCTGGATATTCTGGGGCGAGGGAGCTGAGGATGTGGATGGAGAGTTTTGCGGCGACGCCTGGAACTTTTTGGAGGAGATGGAACCATCTTTGTTCTTTAGGTTCTGAGAATCCGTAGAGGGTGATGGCGTCATCTCGGACGAGGGTAGAAATGAGGAGGGTGGCATTGAGAGGCTGTTCGCGTGAGGTTTTCATGGTTCGTTCTGAGCATTCGACGAGGTAGCCGACTCCTTGGCAGTCGATAATGATTTGGGAATCGCTGAGGAGTGAGATATTTCCGCGAAGCTGTCCGATCATGGGGGCGTTTCCTTATATTTTTGAGGAG
>CAKMZR010000143.1 GCA_929200455.1 uncultured Alphaproteobacteria bacterium
ACGTTGAACTACAAGGACGGGATGGTATTGATGGGGAACATGGGGGGTCTGGTGAGGAATTTGCCGCATGTTCCGGGGATAGATTTTGCGGGTGTGGTTGAGGAGTCTTCGGATGCACGTTATGAGCCTGGAGACAAGGTGATTTTGACGGGTTGGGGCGTGGGGGAGCGTTATTGGGGAGGTTTTAGTGAGTATGCACGTGTGAGGGCTGATTTTTTGGTGAAGATGCCGGAGGGTTTTTCGGCAGAGCGTGCAATGGCGGTGGGTACGGCTGGCTTTACGGCGATGTTGAGTGTGATGGCGTTGGAGGGACATGGATTGGATCCGACGCAGGGTCCTGTATTGGTGACGGGAGCGGGGGGAGGTGTGGGTACGATGTCTGTGATGTTGTTGTCGTCACTGGGTTATGAAGTTGTGGCGAGTACGGGAAGGGAGTCGTTGCACGAGAGGTTGCGTGAATTGGGAGCGTCTGATATTTTGCCGAGGGAGTCTTTGTCTGATTCATCTGGACGTCCGTTGGAGTCGCAGTATTGGGCTGGTTGCATAGACAGTGTCGGGGGCAAAGTTTTGTCGCGAGTATTTGGACAAATGAAGTCTGGGGGGAGTGTAGCGTCTTGTGGTCTGGCGGGAGGATCGGATATAACGACATCTGTGATGCCTTTTTTGTTGCGGGGAGTTAATTTACTGGGTATTAACTCGGTTGACCAACCCTATGCGGTGAGGGTAGACTTGTGGGATCGTATGTCTGATCTTTTGGATTCGCGTCTTGATTCTGTGGTATCGTACTGTGGTCTTGAGGATGTTCGGGAGTATGGGGAGCGGATATTGCGGGGGGAAATATTTGGTCGTCTTGTAGTGAGGGTGGATTGAGGGTATATTTTTTTGCTGAGGGGTTAGGGTTTTTCATTGTGAGTGAGGGCGCGTAGCTCAGTTGGTTAGAGCATCTGACTTTTAATCAGAGGGTCGAAGGTTCGAGTCCTTCCGTGCTCACCACAATTTTTTTTTGGAATTTGAGTGATGATTGATTTTTATACATTTCCGACGCCGAATGGTCACAAGGTGTCGATTATGCTGGAGGAGCTGGGTTTAGAGTACAGGGTACATGTGATTAACATAGGGGAGGGAGATCAATTTTCGGAAGATTTTTTGAAGATTTCGCCGAACAATAAGATTCCGGCGATAGTGGATAGGGATGGTTATGGTGGGGAGGAGACGTCGGTATTTGAGTCTGGTGCGATCCTTATGTATTTGGCGGAGAAGACGGGAAGGTTCCTGCCGAAGAGTGATCGTGGGCGTATGGAGGTCCTTCAGTGGTTATTTTTCCAGATGGGAGGCGTGGGTCCGATGTTGGGTCAGGCACATCATTTTCGTAGGTTTGCACCGGAGAAGATTCCGTACGGGATAGAGCGTTACACGCGAGAAGCGGAGCGTCTTTACGGTGTTGTGGATAAGAGACTGTCTGAGAGTTCCTATTTGGGAGGAGAGGATTACAGCATAGCGGATATGGCGACATTTCCTTGGATGAGGGCTGGGATGGATGCACCTGAGTATCAGGGTGTGGAGGGTGAGAAGTACCCTCATTATCGTCGTTGGTATGATCTAATGATGGAGCGGGAAGGTGTGAGGCGTGGTTTGGAGGTTCCGAAGTTTTGAGTGAGGAGGAGAAGAGAGAGGGTGGAGATCGTTTGAAGCTTGCGATTCAGAAGTCTGGTAGGTTATCGGAGGGTAGTCTTGATTTGTTGGAGCGTTGTGGACTGAGGTTGAGACGCGGTCGAGAGCAGTTGTTGGCACGTATAGATTCGCTGCCGATAGACGTATTGTTTGTTCGCGATGATGATATTGTGGAATTTGTGGAGCAGGGGGTGTGTGATGCGGGGATAGTGGGAGAAAACGTGTACAAGGAGCGTTATTTGGGGGAAGGTGAAGGTGAGTCGTTGGAGGTGGTACGTTATTTGGGTTTTGCCCGATGTCGTTTATGCTTTGCGGCAAGGGACATAGAGGAGGGTGAGGGGGTGTATTCGTACATGAAGAAGCGAGAGCAAGAGGGATTGGGTGTGCGTATAGCGACATCGTACCCGCGTACGGTGAGGTCGTATTTTTCGGATTACGGGGGGGTGGAAGTGGTGACGATGAGCGGAGCGGTGGAGTTGGCGCCTCGTTTGGGTATAGCGGATGCGGTTGTGGACTTGGTGTCGACGGGAGCGAGTATGAATGCCCATGGTCTTGAGGTTGGGGAGACGTTGTTGCGTTCTGAGGCGGTTCTATTGAGTGGCAAGGGAGGCGTTCGAGAGGGCTTGGTGGGCGTGATGGAGAAGTTGCTTTGCCGTGTGGATGGTGTCCTTCATGCCCGAGGCAACAAGTATATCATGTTGCATATGGAGGAGTCTCGCGTGGGATTATTGAGTGATGTGATTCCGGGAGCGGAATCACCGACGGTCTTGTCGTTGTCTGGAGTAGAAGGTATAGTGGCGGTACATTTGGTGTGCCACGAGGATGTATTTTGGGAGACGATGGAGGCACTACGCGGTTTGGGAGCACGTAAGATACTGGTATTGCCGATAGAGAAGATGATGTGGGAGGTCTGAGAGGAGATAAGATATGGAGAGAGTGAAATGGCAGACGGGTGATCCTTTACAGAAGATAAAGGATAGGAATGTGGTGAGGCAGTCTGGGATGTTGTCGGCGGATGTGGCGAAGATTCTCCAGCAGGTTCGGCAAGACGGAGATGATGCGTGTTATCGTCTTACGGCGGAGTATGATGGCATAGAGCTTGATGAGATTAGGCTATCGTCTGACACGATAGAGATGGCGGCGGATTCCTTGTCTGCGGTTGACAAGGCGGCGATTCGCCGAGCGTATGACAATATTATGCAGTTTCACCAGAAGCAGCGTTATGTTGAGTATGAGATGGAGGTGACGGAAGGCGTATTGTGTGAGCGTCGTGTGCGTCCGTTGCGGAGTGTAGGATTGTATATTCCCGGAGGGGTGGCACCATTGTTTTCGTCATTATTGATGCAGGGAGTCCCGGCACAAATAGCGGGCGTGCGAGAGGTTTCTGTATGTCATCCTTTCCAAGGCAGTTTGCCGCCGTCTGTGGCGTATGCGGGATTGCTGTGTAATGTGAAGAGGTTTTACCGTTTGGGAGGAGCCCAAGCGATAGCGGCGATGGCACTGGGTACGGCAACGGTGGAGCCTGTGGATAAGATATTTGGTCCTGGCAATCAGTATGTGAGTGAGGCGAAGAAGCAGGTTGCCCGCCTTGGTTCCCGACAGGTTGCGGTGGATTTGTACGCAGGTCCATCTGAGGTTTTGGTGTTGGCAGACGAGACGGCACGCAGTGATTTTGTGGCGGCGGATTTGATAAGTCAAGCAGAGCACGGCAGTGATTCGTGGGCTTCTTTGGTGACGACCTCTGGAGAGTTGTGCGAGAAGGTATTGGAGGAGGTTGAGCGTCAGTTGTCGTTATTGCCGGATTCTGAGGTCGCACGTTCGTCGTTGTCGCAGAGTCAGGTAATAGAGGTGAAAACGCGTGAAGACATGGTGGTATTGGCAAACGAGATAGCACCGGAGCACTTGATTATTCAGACGGAGAAGGCGGATCAACTTGTGAAGGGTGTAGAGACGGCGGGTTCTGTATTTTTGGGTATGTACTCCCCGGAGAGTGTGGGCGATTATGCGAGTGGAACGAATCACGTATTGCCGACGGGAGGTTACGCACGTTGCAGTTCGGGATTGTCTGTGGAGGATTTTCAGCGCACGATGACGGTACAGAGTTTGACGGAGGCGGGATTGCGTAATTTGGGGGAGACGGTGATGACGTTAGCCCGTCTTGAGGGACTGGAGGGCCATGTGCGTTCTGTGGATGTGAGGCTTAAATTTTTGTCTGGGGATGCTGTGCAAGAGGATGAAGATGGGTAAGAGAGATTATGATCCTTTGTGTCTTGTGCGGGAAGGGGTGAGGCAGCAAGAGGGTTATAAGGCGGCACGTATGGAGAGGGTTTTTGAGGATGGAGTGATGCTGGACGCGAATGAGAGTCCATTTTCTCCGTATGGCTATGAGGGTAGTCGCTACAACCGTTATCCTGAGCCTCAGTCTGAGCGTTTGTTGGGCAAGCTGTCCGGAGTTTGGGGGTGTCGCTGTGATCAGGTACTTCTTACGCGAGGAAGTGACGAGGGTATCGATCTTTTGTGTCGTGTATTTTGTGAGTCTGGTAGGGATTCTGTGATTATACAGCCGCCGACTTTTGATGTGTATAGGCTGGCGGCGAGTTGGCAGGGAGCACGTATTCTGGAGACGTCGGATAGGGATGAGGATGTGCTGTCGGAACTGGATAGAGGGGGTGGGAGTGTGAAGTTGATATTTTTGTGTACGCCGAACAATCCACTGGGGAAGGTGAAGAAGCGTTCGGAGGTATTGGATTTTGTGAAGAAGGTATCGTGTCGCGCGATTGTGGTGGTGGACGAGGCGTATATTGAGTTTTCTGAGGAAGAGAGTCTTGTGGGAGAAGTTGAGAATTATCCGTGGCTTGTGGTCTTGAGGACACTATCGAAGGCGTGGGGACTTGCGGGTGTTCGCCTTGGTGGATTGGTGTGTGAGAGGAGGATTTTGGAGGTTATGCGGAAGGTGCAGCAGATGTACCCGATTCCCTCGCCTGTGGAGGATGTTGTTTTGAGGACACTGTCGCCGATGGGGATACGGCTTACGCATGAGCGTATAGAATTTTTGAAGGAAGAGCGTTCTCGGGTTATGAAAGAGCTTCAAGGTTTGGAG
>CAKMZR010000144.1 GCA_929200455.1 uncultured Alphaproteobacteria bacterium
TGAGTCGTATGGTGATTTCCGGGGGCGGAGATGTGAACAGGGATGGGTTTTCTGAGGCTTTATTGGGGGTTCCTTTTGCGGATTTTGAGGGCGTGGAGGACGGAGGTCTTGTGCATGTGGTGTACGGGCGTTTGGAGGGTCGAGGCGTTCGAGAGGGCAGTGATGGTGAGGATCGTATAGTTTTGCGGGGAAGTAAGGGTGTGTATGCGTATGGTGGAGACGACGTGATAGAGGTGTTGAGTGGTGATTTTGGCAGTATTCATGGGGGTCGTGGGAAGGACACGCTTGTGTATGGTGGAGAGCGTTTGGTATTTGATGATCGTATTCAAGACGTGGAGGAGATAGATTTGCGTTCTTCTGACGTGAGGTTGGAGCTGGACGGCGACAGGGATCATGAGAATTTTCTGGAATTGAGGATTCTTTCGGATGAGGGCGATCATATTTTGCTGAAAAATTTTGAGAAGGTGGAGAGTGATGAGGATGGTGTTTTGCGTTATGTGTCGCGAGATAGGAAGTTGCATTTGGTGATAGTGTCTGCGGGTTCTTTTGTGGATGAGCGTTCTGGTATTTTGGGTTTGGTGCGGAAGACTTTTCCGCTTGATGCGGGTCGCTTGGACGACGACGGGGGTCAAAAGTTTGTGGGTACGGAATTGAATATGCGGAGTGGTTATTCGTTGTCTTATGCGGGAGACATTGATGGGGATGGATTTGACGATATGATGGTATCTGCGGTGTATGGCAGTTTCTTTGATCGTAAGAGGAACGGTGGTGTTCATGTGTTTTATGGAAGGCGAGGTCGAGACTTGCCGCATCGTGAGGTGGGAGAGGCGGACGGGGTGAATAGTTTTGTGCTGTGGGGAGCAAATGAGGGAGATAGGGCGGGTTGGTCTGTGGGTGGAGGCGTGGATGTGAACGGTGATGGTTTTGATGACATGGTGGTGGGTGTTCCTTATTTTTCTGAGGGAGAGCGTGCGGGTGTGGGTCGAGTCTATGTGATATTGGGTCGTTCGTATGAGATGAGGCGTTCGTTGGACTTTGGTGATTTGGGTGAAAGTTTTGAGGTGGTGGAGATAGCGGGAGCGGATGTTGGGGATCGGACGGGTTGGTCTGTGGCGTTATCGGAGGATGTGAACGGGGATGGTTTGGGAGATGTGATCATAGGGGTTCCTCATGCGGATGCGGGAGGACATAAGAATTCGGGGCGTGTTGTGGTGATGTATGGTTCGAAGAATTTGGGTTCTTTGGGTAAGATTGGCATTGATGAGATAGGGAAGGGCGTGACGGGTTTTGCGGTGGGAGGTTCGGAGAAGGGTGGTCGTATGGGTTGGAGTGTGTCTTCTGCGGGGGATGTGGACGGGGACGGTCTTGCGGACATAGCGTTTGGAGAGCCCGGGGGTGGTCGTATAGGTTCGAGTGTATTGTCTGATGACAATAGTTTTGGGGGTCGTGTGACGGTGATGAGGGGACTGAAGGATAGTTTTTCGTCTGCGTATCGCGTGGAGAATTTTGTTTCTGGTTCGGGCTGGGGTTATGTGATGTCTGGTGGGGGTGATGTGGACGGAGACGGTTATGATGATGTGTTGGTGGGGAGTCCGCGTGGAAGTGATAACAGGGGCAGTGTACATGTTCTCCGTGGGGGTAAGGGTCTTTTGTCTAAGGGATTGAGTTTGGATGTGGGTGGAAGTGGAGACTGGGTGGTGTTGGAGGGCGAGGGTGTGGGTTCACGTTTTGGTTATGCTCTGACGGTATTGGAGGATATGAACGGGGATGGTATTTCTGAGATACTGGTGGGTTCGCCTGGTTATGGAGATGAAGAGGGTGGTGTGAGGCGTGGAGCTGGCTATTTGGTATTGGGTCGTGGAGATTGGGACGGTGTGGTGAAGGTGGGAGGTAGCGAGGAGGGAGTGTACCGTATGCTTGGCAGTGATGAGGGAGAGGAGTTGGGTTTGAGTGTTTCGTCAGCGGGAGATTTTGACGGTGATGGAGTGAATGATTTTGTGGTGGGAACTCATTATGGGGATCCTGCGGGAGTGAATAATGCGGGAATCGGTTATCTTGTGTACGGAGTGCGTGGTTGGGAAGAGAGATAGTTGGGCAGTGATAGAGGTGAAGTTATGAGAGATGGATTGAGGATGGTGCGAGAGGGTAGGGTTGGGATGGGTTATTGGTCTTTATCGCGAGATTTGTCTTTTTTGTTGGGCGTGGGATTTGTGGTGACGGGTTGTGGGGGTGGATTTGACTTGGAGCGAGAGAGTGACACGGGTTCATCGTCATTATATTATTCGGATAGGATTACGAATGACACGACGCCGACATTTGTGGTGAGGGGAGAGGGTGGCAAGGAGATAGAGGTATTGGAGGGGGGTAAGGTCTTGCTTCAGAGTACGTTGGGAAAGGAATCTGGTGAGGCTCGGGTGACGGTGACGTTGGTGAACACGGATCCTGCGGACGGTGTGGTGGACAAGACGGGACAAGATCATACGTTGGAGGCGCGTTATAAGGGGGGGGGGTTGATAGGTTCTTTGACGATTTGCCTTGATCTTGTTGAGCCTGAGAAGCCGACATTGAGATTTTTTGAGGGGGCGGCACGTGTGAAGGAGATGTCGGATGCGGCGGACGGTCGAGATATTCGCGTGACGTATGAGGTTGGGAATGTGGAGTCTGGTTCGACGGTGAGGTTGTATGATTCGACGGGTAAGGTGATGGCGGAATTGCTTGAGGTGGGTGGGGGAACGGAGCGTCTGACGGCGAAGGTGAAATCGACGACATCTGTGACGGCGAAAGTTTTTGACAAGGCTGGCAATGAGAGTGCTGTGAGCGGTGCGTTATCGATATCGGGTACGACGGCGTCAGAGGCTTTGGGATTTAGGGATGAAGAGAGGGTGGATTGGGAGTATGAGGGAGGGGGTGTGTGGCGTGGTTCTTTGGGAGATGGTTTTGACGCGGATTTGCGTGTGAGGAAGGAGGGGGAGTCTTGGCGTCTGTGGACGAGTCTTGAGGAGGAGGGACGTCTTATTTTGCGTGAAGTTGGTGGAGGTGGTGTGGTTGAGGTTGTGGGGGATGATGTATCGTTACGGGTTGAGGATGGTGAGTGGTTGATGGGTTACGAGGGTGGAGAGGTTGAGTATATTGTGGGCGTGGGTTCTGTTTGGATGGAAGGGATTGGGTAAGTGTTGAGAGGAGGAAGGTATCGTTTTTGTGGATTGGGGATGTGGGGTTCGTTGGGTTTTGTGTTGTTTGTGAGTGGTTGTGGGAGTCGAGAGTTGACGAAGGTGAGGTTGCTTGAGGACACGGGACTTTCTGATTCTGATTCTGTGACGAGCAGGTCGAAATTTTTTGTGGATGCGAAGGTGGGTTCATCGATTACGATTGGTTTGTCATGGGTTGGTGGTAAGGAGATTTACGAAGTTCACACGACGGTTCCTGAGGGCAGGGAGATAGATTTGACGACTCTTCAGGGGACGAACGGAGGAAGTTTGCCTGAGGACGGTAAGGATCCGATACGTGTTTCTGTGTCTTATCGTGGAGGAGACAGTATAGGAAGTTTTACGATGACGTATGATCGAGTAGCCCCATCTGCTTTTGTATCTGGAGATTGGGCTTTTGATTCTGGAGGTGGGACAGCGGGAGTTCAGGTGAATGATGAGCAGAACTATCCGATTACGTTGGGATTGAGCGGAGACAAAGCGGAGGGAGCGATTAAGGAGAGCAAGGCGAAGGTCCATTTGGTGAGGGTGATGGGTGATACGGAAAAGAGCTACAAGATAGTGGCGAGTGTTGAGTATACGAAGAGCAACAGGTCGCTGACACGATTTATTCCTGAGGCGGATAAGACGGCATCGGAGACGGCGGCTCAGAACGGGGAGTCCTTGGATCAGTACTATGATTATTATGATGTAAAGTTTTCGACGGTATCTGGAGTGAACAGTGAGGATGCGACGAAGGGGGTGACGTATGTTTTGCGAGTGGAGGATTTGGCGGGTAATGTGTCTGAGAATTCGGATGAGAAGACGACGCCGGCTCCTCCTCCTGCACCGTCGACATTGGACGGAGGGGGTTCTGGGGGTGTTGTTGGAGGAGGGAGTTATGTGTGGGTTTTGCCGTTTGACGAGCGTGTGGAGGTGTCTCGTTCTGGAGATAAGGTAGAGATTTCTGGAAGTTTGTCGCAGCCTGGTCGTGTATACTGGTTACGTTCTGAAGGTGGATATGAGGGTATAGAGGCGGTTGTGAGGGAGGGATTGTTTGTGGAAGTTTATTTGGGTTCTAATGGAGCGAGTGATTTTGTTTTTGAGGTTGAGGATGAGGGTGTAGGCGTATGGTTGGTGGGGGATGTGGGGGGAGATAGGGGTCTTATAGCGGTTGATTTTTGAGTTTGGGGCTGTTGTTTTTTTGCAACAGTTACAAAAAAAAGATGTGATGAAGGGAATAAAGGTGCGGAATAATCTTGATAAAGATCACAATATGGATTATTCACAAGTTGTTGGTTCGTAATCCGCTTTGAATGATTGTTTCATTTTTTGGGGGTTTTGAGCTTTTCTGTGGTTGTGTCCTGTCGGTACGAGATCGGGAGGGTGAGTGTCTACAGGATTGTTGAGTGGGAGCTTTAGTTCGGTAAGAAGCTAAGGTTTCTGTTGTGTTTTATTCCTTAAAACTGGAGGAGATGAAAATGAAGAAGATTCTTATGAGTACGACTGCCCTTGTGG
>CAKMZR010000145.1 GCA_929200455.1 uncultured Alphaproteobacteria bacterium
CCCTAAATAAGGACGAGATAAAGTGAAGAAAGAAACAGAAGAACAAGAGGCGATAGCCTTTATAGATTTGCACGCTCAGTACGAGAGGATTGCAAAAAGTTTGCACGAAGGTATAGAGCGTGTGTGCAAGAGGGGTCATTACATTATGGGTGAAGAGGTTTTGGAGTTGGAGGGGAAGTTGGCGGCGTATGCGGGGGTGAAGGATTGTGTGACCTGTGGGAATGGTACGGATGCTTTGTTGTTGGCTTTGATGAGTTGGGGTGTGGGTCCAGGAGACACGGTGATGGTGCCGGGTTATACGTTTGTGGCAACAGCAGGGATGGTGGCCCACCTTGGAGCTGAAGTGTATTTTGTGGATGTGGAAGATAATTTTCTGATGAGTCCTGAGTCTCTTGGGCGTGGTCTTGAGGATGTGAAGAAGCGTGGGGGTTGTGTGAAGGCGGTGATTCCTGTGGATTTGTTTGGGAGGCCTTGTGATTATGACGGGTTGCGGGAGGTATCGGGTGAGATAAAGCTTTTGGCGGATGCGGCACAAAGTTACGGAGGTTGTTATAGGGGACACCCTGTGGGGTGTCAGGGAGATATGACGACGACAAGTTTTTATCCGGCGAAGCCCTTGGGATGTTATGGAGAGGGAGGTGCGGTTTTTTGCAATGATGCTGAGACGGCACAAGCTTTGAGATTGCGTCGATCTCATGGTGAGGTGGAGCGTTATAGGAGTGAGGTTGTGGGATTGAATTCTCGTTTTGACACGTGGCAGGCTGTGGTTTTGTTGGAGAAGTTGAAAATTTTTGAGGAGGAATTGGAGAGTCGTCAAAGGATAGCGGAACGCTATGGGATGTTGTTGAGGGAATCTCTGGGAGATCGTGTGCAGGTGCCGGAGGAGGGGGATAGGGAGGGCACACATTTTCGCTCGACTTGGGCTCAGTACACGATAAGGCTTTCGAGTCACCGTGACGAGGTGAGGGCTTATTGTGGTGAGCGTGGTGTGCCGAGTGTGGTTTATTATCCTTGGCCTTTGTCGAAGCAGCCTGCGTACAGGGATTACAGTTGTGTTCCGGGAGGGCTTGGGATGTCGGAGCGTTTGTCGTGTGAGGCTCTGAGTTTGCCTATGTCGCCTTATCTTTCGGATGGGGATGTAGAGAGGGTTGTGGACGTGGTAACTGAGGGTGTTCGTTATTATTTGGGTTGAAATGGGGGTTGACGGGGGGGTGTTTTTGGAAGAAGAGCAAGGAAGAGAAAGATGGCAAAGAAGGAAGAAGAGAAGGAAGGAGATAAGGGCGGGCAAGCATGTGAGGATTCGGGGCGTATAGGTTTGCTTCCGCGTTGGGATTTGGGTGATTTTTATGAGGGTTTTGATGATCGGAGATTGGAAGAGGATGTGGCGTGGGTTTTGGCAGAGGCTCGAAGTCTTGAGGAGCTTTATAAGGGCAAGATGGAAGAGTTGGGGGGAGATGATCTTGCGTCTTTAATCGAGAGATGGGAGTGCATGGAGGAGAGGGCGGGTAAGGTGATGTCTTTTGCGCATCTTTCGCATACGGTGGCTCTTTTGGACGAAGATCTTTCGCGTCGTGTTCAGCATTTGCGTGAGAGATTGCAAGAGGCGGATGAGGCGACCTTATTTATAGTTTTGTATTTGCGTTCGTTGTCATCTGAGGCGTGTGAGGATTTGTTGTTGTCTTCGGAGCGTTTGCGTGGTTGGGGAGCGTGGTTGCGTGATGTGCGGGAGTGGTCGCCCTACAGGTTGTCGGACGAGTTGGAGTTGTATATAGCGGAGCAATCTGTGGTGGGGAGGGAATCGTGGAGTCGTTTGTTTGATGAGACGATGGCGCGGATGCGTTGTGATGTGGGGGGAGAGAAGCAAACTTTGACAGAGGCTCTTCATGGATTGACGGACAGGAAGGAGTCGGTTCGCAAAGCGAGTGCCGAGGGCTTGGGTGTGGCATTGAAGGAGGAGGCTCCCCTCCTTACCCATATGACGAACACCCTTACGAAGATGAAGATTTTGGGAGATAAGCGTCGAGGATTTGGTCGTCCTGATTTGTCGCGTCATGTGAGCAATTTGGTGGAAGAGGAGGTGGTGGATGCGTGTGTGGGAGCGGTGAAGGCGAATTATGAGAATTTATCGCACCGTTATTATGAGATGAAGGCGGGTTGGATGGGCAAGGAAAAGCTTGAGGCTTGGGACAGATTGGCCCCGCCTCCGGGTCGTGAGGGGGGAGAGATTTCTTGGTCG
Source organism: uncultured Alphaproteobacteria bacterium (assembly GCA_929200455.1). GTDB lineage: Bacteria > Pseudomonadota > Alphaproteobacteria > CAKMZR01 > CAKMZR01 > CAKMZR01. The sequence continues at coordinate 2,237 of CAKMZR010000145.1, forward strand.
ACGGCGTGTGAGGAGGTTTTGGAGGGTTTTGATTCTTTTTCGCCCCGTCTTGGCGAGATAGGGCGTTATTTTTTTGATGAGGGGAACAGTTGGATAGACGCGAAACCTTGTGAAGGCAAGGCATCAGGTGCTTTTTCTGCATCTACGGTCCCGAGTGTTCATCCTTATATTATGATGAATTACAAAGGGAAGAAGAGGGATGTGATGACGTTGGCCCATGAGTTGGGTCATGGAGTTCATCAGTGGTTGGCGGGTCGTGCACAGGGTTATTTTCGTTCTTCGACGCCGCTTACGCTTGCGGAGACGGCGTCTGTATTTGGGGAGATGTTGGTCTTTCGGAGGTTGTTGTCGCATTGTGAGACGGAGGAGGAGCGTTTTGTTCTTCTTTCGGGTAAGGTTGAGGATATGTTGGCAACGGTTGTGCGTCAGGTATCTTTTTATGATTTTGAGTATCGAGTGCATGAGGCCCGCACGGAGGGTCCTCTTACGACAGAAGACTTGAAGGGCATATGGTGTGAGATATCGCGCGAGAGTTTGGGTCCGTTTGTGAAGATAGACGAGGAGATGTATGGCTACAATTGGTCTTATATTCCTCATTTTATCCACACGCCTTTTTATGTGTACAGTTATGCGTTTGGAGATTGTTTGGTGAATGGTCTCTACCGTTGTTATCAGGAGGGTTTGGAGGGTTTTGAGGAGAAGTATGAGGAGCTTTTGTCGAGCGGGGGTCAAAAGCGTCACAAGGAGCTTTTGCGTCCTTTTGGCATTGATGCGACGGACAAGAATTTTTGGCAGGGGTCATTGGATGTGATAGGGGATATGATAAGTGAGTTGTCGTTGATGAAGGTGCCACCGTATGAGGGGGGAGGCGTATGAGGAAGCGGGCGTTATTGGTATTGTCGAACGGAGTTGTGATGGAGGGGTATGGTTTTGGTGCGGAGAAGACGGTGGTTGCGGAGGTCTGTTTTCATACGGGCATGACGGGCTACCAAGAGATTATGAGTGATCCGTCTTATGCGGAACAGATTGTGTGTTTTACTTTTCCTCATGTGGGTATACCTGGAGTGAATCTTGAGGATAGGGAGAGCGACAGGTTGTGGATAAAGGGCGTTGTGGTGAAGGACAGGGAGCGTTACCCGTCGAACTGCCGTTCTGAGGGCGATGTGGAAGGTTGGTTACGCGAAGAGGGTGTTCCGGGGATAGAGGGTATAGACACCCGTCGTTTGACATTGATGTTGCGCGAGGAGGGTTTTTTGAAGGGTTTGTTGACGACGGAGGAGGATATGTTGGGGGATGAGTCGGGTCTTTTGGCGAGGGTACGTGCGTGGGAGGGTTTGGAGGGATTGGATTTGGCGGGCAAGGTGGGTGCTAGGGAGGGTTCGGAAACTTGGGATCGCGGCGGAAGTTTTTTTGGGAGGGGCGGTCTAGGTGATTCTGGAGGGGGAGAGAGAGGGAGATGTCATGTGGTGGTGGTGGATTATGGGTGTAAGCATATGATTTTGCGCAAGCTTGTGGACTATGGGTGTCGTGTGACTTTGGTGGGGGCACGGGCGACTTTTGGAGAGATTGAAGCTTTGAAGCCTGACGGCGTGGTCTTGTCGAATGGTCCGGGAGATCCTGCGGCAACGGGTGCGTATGCGGTTTCGATGATAGGGGGTCTTTTGGAGAGCGGTCTGCCGATATTGGGAATTTGTTTGGGACATCAGTTGCTTTCTCTCTCGCTTGGTCTTTCGACGAAGAAGATGAAGACGGGACACCATGGTGCGAATCACCCTGTGTTGTGTTTGGGTACGGGTGAGGTGAAGATCACGAGTCAGAATCATGGATTTGACGTGGATGCGTCTTCACTTCCTGAGAGCGTGGAGGTGTGTGAGCGTTCGTTATTTGATGGTTCTGTGGCGGCGTTGAAGGTGAAGGGCAGGCCTATTTTTTCGGTTCAGTATCACCCTGAGGCGTCTCCTGGTCCGCGTGAGACGGGTATTATTTTTGGTGCGTTTGTGGAGGCGGTGAGGGGGGAACAGAGTTCCTGACGGTGTCCCTGTGTTCCTGACAGACCAACAGGAGAGGAAGGGAGGAGCGGAGGAACTGTGTCCTGTTCCTGTGTTCCTGCACCCTGACAGAGCAAACGGAAGAGGAGCGGTACTCCTCCTGACAGACAAGCAAGCAAAGATTGTCTGTGGAAAGGCAAGAGAGGGGGGTGAGAGGTGTTCTTTTCTATTCGTTGAAGTTGATGTCTTTGAGGATGGAAACGACATGTTGTTTTTGTCCATACATGGTTTCCCAATCGGGCGTTTGTTCTTTTTTGTAGGCGAGTCCTTGATTTTTGAAGAGTTCGCGGAAGTCGGCATCTTCAGGTATGATGACGGGCCATTCTTTGTTGAGGCTGACGTAAAGTTTTTGGGCTTTGGGTCTCAGCATGAAGGCGATGAGTTTCAGGGCATTTTCTTTGTGAGGAGCCCA
>CAKMZR010000146.1 GCA_929200455.1 uncultured Alphaproteobacteria bacterium
CCTCGCCCCCCGCCCTCTACACACCCAAATACTCTCTCACGATAGACACCCCTCTACACCCTCATCTCAAAAACAAAAAAATAAATCCTCTCCGGAAATACCGCTCATCAAAACCAATCCCTCCACAATCCTACACTCCGAATTGCCCCCCCAACCACAACTTCCCCTCTTCCTCCTCGACAAAAAAAAACATCTCGCCGCCACCATAGACCCTGAAGACCTCTCCACCATCACCCTCACAAATGGACAGCCCGTCGCCTACATCCAAAGACCCCACGTCTACGGATTCAACGGAAAACACCTCGGATGGTTCAGAGAAGGACTCATCTTCAACCACGAAGGATACGTCGTCTGCCTCACATCCTCAAAAAATCCTCAAAAATCAGTCCAAATAAAACAAAACACTTTCAATCCCCCTCACGCTCCAAAAAAACTATACCCCCTGCCTCCCACAAACCTCTTCTACTCCTTCGCCCAAGAATACTGCTCACTCTTCCTCGCCCAAGGCTACCTCAACCACTAGCCCAGCTTCCTCTCATTATCACTTTTCACTCATAACGGGAAAAATATATTGAAAAACAATCTGTAAAAATTTACCCTCCATCATCTCATGATCTCAAAAAAGACGTGTACATCCTCTCCAAGGAAACCCAAAATATGTATGATGATGGAAAAAAAATCTTCGCCTCTCTCTTCTTATTTCCCACCCTGCTCTTCACCTTGCTCTTGAGCCAAACCCTAACCTCTCACGCCCTCACCCTCGAGAGCATCATGTGCCTCTTCTACGACCACTCCTCAGAACCCCTCGCCTCAGAAGGGAAAGAACGAGACCTCATACGAAAACTCATAGCCCAAAACAAAAATACCGTCAAAAAAGCACAAATCGCCATCAAAGACAACAAACCCCAAATCGTCAATACAACCCTCGTACCCCTCCTACACTCCATCAAAACCTCTCTCCATAAACAGTTCGACATCTCCCTCAACCTCAAAAACGCAAAACCTCAATACCTCATCTCAAAACTCAACAACCAACAATGCCAAGCCCTCTTCCTCCAAGAAGAAGCCCTCGCCGAATTCAACGTCGGACTCCAATTCCACCACGGAAATAAAAAACCAAAAGACAAACCCACCGCACTTGCTTGGTTCTCAAAATCTGCAGAAAAAAATTTCCCCCTCTCCCACTATTGGGTAGGACTCTACCACTTCAAAGGAATCGCAACGCCCCAAAACTACAAAAAAGCACGCCTACACTTCCTCAAAGCCGATCCACACAATATACCCGAAGCCTCTTACTCCCTCGGAGTCATCTACCAAAAAGGACTCGGAACAACGCCAGACATCTTCAAAGCACGATACCATTACCAAAAAGCCGCTGAAAATAACCTCACCCATGCTCAAGCTCTGCTCGCCCAAATCTACACCCACGACCCCCAACACTCAAACCTCGTCAAAGCCTACAAATGGTGGACCATCGCAGAAAAAAATGGCTACAAAGACGCATACCACCACAAAAAACACATCCTCTCCCTCATGTCCTCCCTGCAAAAATGGGAAGCAGAAAGACGCACACGCGTATGGCTGCAACAAAACAAATCTAACCCCAAAATCTCATCCGCAAAATCACCCTCACCATAAAACAAATCCCCAAACACCCTCAATCTCCCTTCTTGTTCATCTCCTTCGACAAACGACGACTCACCTTAAAATAAGGTACCCTCTTCGGGCGAACATCCACAGAATCTCCCGTCCTCGGATTCCGTCCCTTCCTCCCCCTACGCTCTCTCACACCAAAAACTCCAAGACCCCTCAACTCCACTCGCTCATCACGCGATAACGCATTCTTAATCTCTTCAAAAAATAATTTCACCAACCTCTCACTTTCCTCCCAACTCAAATCCTCATTGCTCTCCCATATCTTCCTTATCATATCCACTCGCTTCATATCTCTCCTCCTTATAACATACCCTCCCCTCTCATAAACGTCCCAAAATCTCAAATAACCAGTGCGCAATGCCAAGAACACTAAAAAATCCAATCGTGTCCGTCACCGTCGTCAGCACCACCGTCGATGACACCGTCGGATCCATTCCCAAACGATCCAAAACTACCGGCAACATCATACCCGCAAATATCCCTACAACCAACGTCAACACTACAGATAAAAATACTACCACAAAAATCAACACTTCTCCAAACCAAATATAGCCTATCAACGCCGTCAAAAACCCACAGCCAACCCCATTCAATACCGAAACCCACATCTCCCTCTTCGAAACCTTCCACACATTCCTGCTCGTAATCTCTCCCGTCGCAAGACCCCGCAAAACCAAAGACAACGTCTGCATACCCCCATTTCCCCCCATCGATACCACTATCGGCATCATCACCGCCAACGCCACCATCTGCTCTATCGTCTCGCTGTACGCACTTATCACCATACTCGCAAGAACAGACGTCAAAAGATTAATCACCAACCACGGAAATCGACCCCACGCCGCCTGCAAAACACCCATGTGAATGTCTCCGTCTCCAACACCATGCTGCTTCAAGACATCCTCCTCGTGCTCTTCATGCAGAACATTTATCACATCATCCACCGTCACCACACCCACAAGACGACCATTCTCTCCCACCACACTCACCTCCACAAGTCCATAGTGGCGAAAACGATGGGCCAAATCCTCCCTGTCCATAAAAGCACTCACAACCGTGTCACGATCATCCAATAAATCCTTCACACTTTTCGCTCGACCGTAACGCAACAAATCCGATAGTCCCACATTGCCCAAAGGACGGTGACACACATCCACCACCACCACCGTGTAAAAAACCTCCGGCAACCTGTCCGTCGATGACCGCAGAAAATCTATCGCTTGACCCGCACTCCAATACTCCGGCACCGTCACCGTCTCCTGACGCATCAAACGACCCACCGTCTCCTCAGGAAATTGAAGATACCTCTTCAGCATAATCCTTTCTTGACGGGGCAACTTCGCAAACAACTCATCGCGACCCGATACAGACATCCCCTCCAATATCTCCATCGCATCATCCGTCTCAAGATGCGAAACCACCTCCACCAAAAGACCATCGTCAAGATGACGGATCACATCCAAACGTACACTGTCGGAAAGATACGATATAAACTCTCCCTTGCCCACCAATCCCAATATACGAAAAAAACCTTCCCGCTCTTCTTCGCGCAAATCTTCATACATGTCCGCCACATCAGAAGGATGCAGTCGCTCCAAAGACACACCCTCAAAAACAAAATCAACAGAACCCTCTCCACGCCTCTCACGTGCCATCATCTCTTTCAAATAAAATCCCAACGCCCCAGACATCGCCTCCTTGTCAAAAGATGCTCCCACAAACTTCTCTTCACCCACGCCCTCATCTTCTCCCACCTCACCTTCACCACGACCCATCACCATCTCTTCACCTGTCCTTCCTCTCCGTGCTCAACCTCTTTCACGCTTCAATTCATACGCCTCATTCACCACAACCGCCGTCATGTTCACCAAATTCCTCACACTCGTCGAAGTCGTCACCACCGCTATCGGCAAGGACGCACCCAAAAGCATCGGTCCCACAGGCGTGCCAGAACCCAAACTCTTCAGTGCATTGTAACTAATGTTCGCCGCCTCTATCGTCGGCATCATCATCACATTCACCCCACGACCCGTTATCGACATATCAGGAAATACCTTCTCCCTCAATCCAGGAAATAACGCAAAATCAGGATTCAATTCTCCCTCCACCAATAACTCCGGACACTCCCTGTGAAGACGCTCCGTCACGCGAGAGACCTTCAACGCAGAAGCATCCTTCCTCGAACCAAAATTACTATGCGACATCATGCCCACCACAGGTTCTATGCCAAAACACTCCACAGACTTACAAGCCAATTTCACCGTCTCAAACATCTGATCCTCATCAGGATCCTCAACTGCATGAGTGTCTGCTATAAAATAGGTGCCGCTCGGCAACAACAACATCACCATACACGCCAGAGACTTCACGCCCGGTTTCTTGCCCAAAACATCCTCCACCATCTGCAAAGTCTCCCCCATCTCTCCCTGAACCCCGCAAATTCCTCCCCCAACCTCACCCCTTTTCAACATCAACATCGCAATCAATCGATCCTTCGTCCGCACATACATCTTCGCCAATTCAAGCGATACACCCTTCCTCTTCATCAACTCATAGTACAACTGATAATATTCTCGATAACGCGGATCATCCTCAGGATCACAAATCTGAACCTTCGACCACAAATCCTCAAGTCCCAAACGCTCCATACGCACCTTCACCACATCCGGCCTCCCCACAAGAACAGGTCGCACCAATCCTTGATCCAAAACCGCAGAAAGAGAACGCAAAACCGTCACATGCTCCCCCTCTGCATACACAAAATCACACGGATTGCTCGAACCCTTCTCAAATAACGGCTTCATCACAGAACCGGAACGGTACACAAAACTCTTCAGAGACTCCTTGTACGACTCCATGTCCTCTATCTTGCGAGTCGCAACCCCACTCTCCATCGCAGCCCGTGCTACCGCAGGTGCCACCTCAAAAATCAATCGCCGATCAAAGGGCTTCGGTATCAAATGCTCCCGACCAAACACCTCTCCCTCTTCGCGAC
>CAKMZR010000147.1 GCA_929200455.1 uncultured Alphaproteobacteria bacterium
ATATTCTGAGGTCATTCCCAATCGGCTTCAGCTTGAATAGCTTTATCTCTTCAATAGTGAATCCCGGTGAGCCTTTGTATATACGTATAGTGTCTGAACCGCTCGTACTGACGATGGTGTCGTGTCCTAGGGGCTTTCTGAGGTCGTACACATAGACGTTATCACCTGCCCCTCCCTCAAGCCAGTCATCGCCTGCTTGCCCCTCAATCGTATTATCGTTTACCCCTGCGGAAATGAAGTCATTGCCATTCGCGCCAAGTATCGCCTCCTGCACATTAGCATTGCCAAAAAGATAATCATCCAAGTCCGTTCCACGAAAATCATAAAGGGATGGAGGGGAAACCTTACTCAATGATGTGAGGTTTGCTGCCGTGTCGTGTGAAGTTTGGCGATCTTTCAAATTGAAAGGAAGGTCGCTGGCTTTGGGGGTAGGACTTGTGCCCAAGATCAAGTTTTCTATACGTCCTCCTGCTGTGGTCCATCCTTTAATGGTCACGGAGAAATTGGCTCCGTAGGTGATTTTGAGGTCGTTTCCGTCCAAGGAAAAATGCACGTCTTTTGGTGCGATTCCCGTGTTGAGATAAAGGCGAATTCTCTCTATGCCGCCTGTGTCTGTGATGGTGTTGTGTCCGGTCTCGGCAAGATCAAAAAGATAGGCATCATCACCTGCTCCCCCTTCAAGAGTATCATCACCGCTCCCTCCGTCAAGAGTATCGTTGCCGGCCTCTCCCTTGAGGGTGTCATCACCACTTCCTCCATGAAGTTTGTCGCCTCCTGCTCCCCCCTCAAGGAGGTCATTGTCAGCCCCGCCCTCAAGGGTATCACGACCATCATCTCCATAAAGCTTGTCTCTTCCTGCATCCCCCTTGAGGGTGTCATCTTCATCTCCGCCATAAAGAATATCCTCGCCCTCGCCCCCGGAAAGGGTGTCGTCACCATCTCCCCCCTCAATCCAATCATTGCCCTTTGCAGCTGTGATTGTGTCATTGCCGCCAAGACCAAAAAGATAATCATCGTAGTCGGTGCCTGTAAGGGTGCCGGCGTTGCGGACATCGCTTGTCCGTAACGGTGTCAATTGGTTGGCGGAGATCGCCGCTGTCGTGAAGGCATAATCTCTCAAATTGTATGACACATCTGCCGACTGCAGCGAAGAGCTCCTTCCAATAATCAAGCTTTCTACACGATTTTTGGGCGTGTTCCAGTCTTTGATGAGAATAGAGAAGTTGGCCCCATAACTTATCTTTAGGTCTTGACCTTCCAGCACCAATGAGATGTTTGTGATGGTGGCCCCGCCGGCAAGGTGAAGATGAATACGATCATTTCCGTCTGTGTCTGTGAGGGTGTTATGTCCTGTCTCGGCAAGGTCAAAAACGTAGGTGTCGTCGCCATCTCCCCCCTCGAGGGTGTCATCACCGCTCTCTCCGTCAAGCACGTCATTGTCTGCCTCTCCATAAAGCGAATCATCGCCACTCCCACCCTTGAGCGTATCGTAGCCTGTCCCGCCCCGAAGGGTATCGTCATCTGCTCCGCCGGAAAGGGTGTCATCGTCTGCTCCCCCAGAAAGAACATCCTCACCGGCATCTCCATTGAGCGTGTCGTTGCCGGCTTCTCCATAAAGCTTGTCGTTTTCAGTCCCGCCGGAAAGGGTATCGTTGTCATCGCCGCCATAAAGAACATCCTCGCCTGCATCTCCATTGAGGGTGTCGTTGCCGGCTTCGCCATAAAGCGTGTCACTGTCTGCCCCGCCGGAAAGGGTATCGTTGTCATCGCCGCCGTAAAGAACATCCTCACCGGCATCTCCATCGAGCGTGTCGTTGCCGGCCCCACCAAAAAGCACGTCTCTCCCGGCTTCTCCACTCAGAGAATCATCGCCTCCAAGACCCACCAAATAATCATCAAGGGCTGTCCCTGCAAGAGTATCGTTGTTGGACGTGCCGGTCTTTTTCAAGGAAGTGAGCGAGTCTGGCGTGGTCGCTGTTGTGAAGGTGCCGTCTTTCAAATTGTAGGGCTGATCGTCAGACTGAGGAGAAGCACTTGTGCCAAGAATCAAGCCTTCTACACGGTTCCCGGTTGTGCTCCAGTCCATGATTGTCACGGAAAAACTGTCTCCGTAGGTGATCTTGAGATTGTTGCCATCCAACACCAGCGAAATATCGCTTACTGTGATTCCGCCATCGAGATAAAAGCGAATCACATCTTTGCCGTCTGTGTCTGTGAGGGTGTTGTTTCCTGCTTCGGCAAGATTGAAAAGATACACATCATCGCCTGCTCCGCCTTCAAGCCAGTCATCGCCGGCCTTGCCTTCAAGAGTATCATTGCCGCCAAGACCAAACAAAAAATCATCGTCATTTGTGCCTGTGAGAACATCATTGCCTGCAGTTCCTGTCTGCCGCAAGGAAGTTAACGTATCTGCTGTGGTTGACGTCGTCGTGAAAGGGTGGTCTCTCAGGCTGTAAGATTTGTCGTTGGAAGTCGCAGAAGACCCTTCGCCAAGAACCAGGCGTTCAATGCGGTTTGCGGTGGTTGACCAATCTTGAATGGTCACGGCAAAATTCGCTCCGTAACTGATCTTGAGATCGCTTCCTTCCAATACCAGCGAGACATCGCTTGCGGTGATCCCGCCGCTAAGATAGAGACGAATCACATCTTTGCCGTCTGTATCGTGGATGGTGTTGTGTCCGTTATTGGCAAGGTCAAAAAGATAGGTATCGTTGCCTGCTCCTCCTGCGAGAAAATCATTGCCCACGCCCCCGTTGAGTGCGTCATGTCCCGTGAGGCCAAGCAAGTAATCATCCAATGCCGTACCGGTAAGAGTGTCGTCCTTATTTGTGTTTGTATCACCTTCTTGTATCAATGAGGTCAAGGTGTCTGCTGTGGTCGGACTCGTGAAATTTCCGTCCTTCAAATTGTAGGCTTTGTCGCTAGTTTGAGGAAAAGCATTGGTTCTGAGAATCAAACTCTCTATACGGTTCCCCGCTGTCGACCAGTTCTTGATCGTGACGGAGAAATTCGCTCCGTAGGTGATCTTGAGATCGTTCCCGACTATCACCAACGAGACATCACTTGCCGTAATCCCGCCATCAAGATAAAGAACAATACGATCATTGCCGTCTGCGTCTGTGAGGATGTTGTGTCCGTTATCGGCAAGACCAAAAAGATAGGTGTCATCGCCCACACCTCCATCAAGCCAGTCGTGGCCTGCTCTTCCATCCAGAGTGTCATGACCTGTAAGTCCGATCAAATATTCGTCGTCAGCCGTGCCGACAAGAGCATCATTCTTATTTGTGTCCTTATCGCCTTCTCGCCGCAAGGAAGGCAATCCGTCTGCCGTAACAGGCGTTGTGGAGAACGTATGATTATTCAGTTTGTACGCTTTGTCTCCGGACTGGGAAGATGAACTCGTGCCAAGAAGTAAGGTTTCTATGCGGTTCCCGTCCGTCGCCCAGTTCTTTATGGTGATAGAGAAGTTTTCTCCGTAACTGATCTTGAGATCATCACCTGCCAATACCAGCGAGACCGCAGTCTCTGTGATCCCGTCGGCAAGATAGAGACGAATCATATCTTTGCCGTCGGTGTCGGTGATGGTGTTGTGTCCGGTCTCAGCAAGGTTAAAAAGGTAGGTGTCGTCGCCGGCTCCCCCTTCAAGAGTATCATCTCCCGCTCCACCCCCAAGAGTATCATCACCCGCTCCGCCTTCAAGAGTATCATTGCCCGCTCCCCCGTTGAGCACATCGTGACCTGTGAGACCAAGCAAATGATCATCGTAGTCTGTGCCGGTAAGAGTATCGTTCTTATCTGTTTTCTTATCGCCTTCTTGACGCAATGACGTCAGGGTATCTGCCGTGACAGGCGTTGTCGTGAAAGAGTGGTTTCCCAAAGCATATGTCGCCCCGGAAGCCGTCGAGTCTGTTGCAAGCGTCAAGGTCTCTATACGATTCCCTGCTGTCGACCAGTTCATGATCGTAATGGAAAAGCTGTCTCCATAAGTGATCTTGAGATCATTTCCGATCACAACCAATGAAACATCAGTTGCCGCAATTCCGCCATCAAGATAAAGACGAATGCGATCTGTACCGTCAGCATCAGTGATGGTGTTGTGTCCGTTATTGGCAAGGTCAAAAAGATAGGTATCGCCGCCCGTTCCTCCATCAAGAGCGTCATCATCAGCTCCTCCGTCAAGAGTATCATTGTCCGCTCCGCCGTTGAGTGTGTCGTTTCCTGCTTCGCCATAGAGCGTATCGTCACCCGTCCCGCCGTTGAGCGTGTCGTTGCCCGCCCCGCCATAAAGGGTGTCGTTGCCATCTCTGCTCGTAAGCGTATCATCTCCTCCAAGACCAAAAAGATATGTGTCCTCGTCTTTCTTTTCTTCTCCAACGCTCAGAGTATCGTCTCGTTCTGTCCCCGAAACATCATTCAGATCCCGCAGATTAATCTGAAGCTCCTTTGTCGCACTGCCGCCCTTGCCGTCTTTTGCCACTACGCCAATCGTATAAGTACTCTTTTCCTCGTAATCAGGAGGAACCTGAAACTTAACCTGTCCCGTTTTGCTGTCAATGACAAAAAAAGATGCATCTTCGCCTGTCAGACTGTACGAGACCGTGTCTTCGCTGTCTTCATCGCTTGCAGAAAAAGT
>CAKMZR010000148.1 GCA_929200455.1 uncultured Alphaproteobacteria bacterium
GCGAACGTCTTCGCATTGGGAGGGGTCGATATCGGCAAAGAGGAGGGTGGGTTCGTCGCCTGCTTCTTGAATGATGTCGCCCCAAGGCCCGACGATCATGGAGTGCCCGAAGGTTTGCCGTCCGTCTTCGTGTTGACCGCATTGTGCGGCGGCGATGACAAAGCAAGCATTTTCGATGGCACGTGCACGGATGAGGGTGTGCCAATGGGCACGCCCTGTTTGTCTTGTGAAGGCGGCAGGAATGGTGAGGATGGAGGCTCCCGCAAGGGCGAGGGCATTATAGAGAGCGGGGAAGCGGATGTCGTAGCATATGCTCATGCCGATTCGCCCGAAGGGAGAGTCTGCGACAACGGGATGGGAACCGGAGGAGTAGGAAGAGGATTCGCGATGATTTTCGCCGTCAGGCAAGGTGACATCGAAGAGATGGATTTTGTCGTAAGAAGCGGTAATTTTGCCGTCGCTATTGATGAGGAAGCTTCGATTGGCAAGGGGTGCGTGTGTATTGAAGTGGGTTTTGAGGGCGAGGGATCCTGTGTGTATCCAGACTCGGTGGCGTACGGCGGCGTCCATAAGGAGAGCAAGCGTGGTGTCTTCTTGTTCGACGCTGACTTGAGAGAGGATGAGGTTTTTGTCTTTTTGCATGATGTTGCAGACTTCGGGGAGGAAGATGCATTCGACTTGATGGGTAGCGGCCTGTTCGATGGCGGCGACGAGGGTGTCGTTATTGTGATGAATGGACGAGGAGGAATTCATTTGGACGAGAGCGATACGCATGAGAATACTCGTGATTTTGGTGATTTTGGGGAGAGGGTGTGGTGTAGATTTGGGAGAGTGATCTATAGCGTTAAGGGGCCGGGGGTGTCAAGGAGGCGGTGTCAAGGAGGAGGTGTCAAGGAGGGAGAGGGGTGTAAAGGAGCGTGTGTGAAATGAGTGTCGTGTTGTTGCAGCCACTTGGGTTGTCGTGGGAGTATACGCGGCACCCGAGCGGCAGAAAAGACGGCGACATGGGCGACTCCGGCTTCTTTGAGGAGTTGGGTACAGGCACTGACGGTGGCTCCAGTGGTGATGACGTCATCGACAAGAATGGCAAGAGGAGGAGGGGAGGCGTGGGGGTTCATATGGGGAGATAAGGAGAAGGCGTGTCGGACTTGGGCGTAGCGTTGGGAGACGGTTTTTTGGTGTTGGGAAGCGTAGAGGTTTCGTATGAGGACGTGGGGAGCGAAGGAGAGGTTGAGTTTTTTGGCGATATATTTTGCGAGGAATGCGGCGGGATAGAACTGTCGAGAGATGAGGGTTCGTCTGTGGGATGGCACGGGTATGACGAGTGTTTTTTGGTTGAGGGAGAAGGGGAGGTTATTTGCGGAGAGGCTGGAAGAGATGATTCTGGCCATCCATGAAGAAAGGGCTTGTACGGCGTGGAGTTTGTCGCCATTTTTGAAGGTGGTGATGAGGGGTTTTGAGAGGGTGTCGTAGGCAAAGACGCTTCGTGCGATGTCGAAGATTTTGGGATTTTGCAGGCAAGAGAGGCATAGATTTTGTTCTTGAGCTGTTGTGATTGTGGAGGGCAGTCCGCATGTGGGGCACCAGGGGGGAAGGAAGAATTTGACTTCCTGCCAGCAGGGGCTGCAGAGGGTGTGGGGGTCTGAGACTTCCCGAGCACATTTGATGCACCGTGATGGGAGGATGGAGGCCATAAGTCGGAGAGAGGCATCCCCGAGAGCGAGGGGTGTATTTGAGGAGAGGAAGGGGATCATGATAAAAGATTATCATGATTTGGGGATGTGGGAGGTGTTCAAAAGGGGAGAGTTCTTTTATGATGTGTGAGGGGAGCGGGACGAGCAAGGACGAGTAAGGATGAGAAAGGGAGTGGGGCAGATAAGGAAGCAGGAGATGGCAAAGAAGGTGGAAGCGGATGTGGTGATGAGGGGTGTGGTGAAAGATGTGAGGGGTGTGTGGTTTCCCTTGACGGGACTTATATTGAAGGTGTCATTTTTTTTGGGGGTGTGGCATGTGTTGGTCTATCGTGTGTTGTGGGACAATTCTTTGGAGGGATTTTTGTCGGTGGTGTCTCTTCGTCGTTTGGTATCATTTTTTTTGGGAGGAGAGGATGATGTGGGTTCGTGGAGCGGTACGGCGTATATATTTTATGTGATTTTGACGGTGGTGGGTACGGTGTGTGCACAAAGCAGTGTGGGGAACACGGTTCTTCGTTATGGAATGTCGGGTATGGAGCGTTCTGAGCGGGGTTTGCGTTTATGGGGAGAGGGAAGTTTGTCTTTTTTGAGGGGTTGGGTTCTTTTGAATTGTGTTGCGGTGGGCGTTTCGACGATGGTGACGCTTGTGGTATCATTTTTGTTGTTGGGATTGGGTTCTGTTTTGGGCTTGCAAGCTGTGCCTTTGTTGTCGTACGGAGTGGGTTACATGGTGGCGTGTTATGTGATGATCCGCTGTGGATTGATTTTTCCTGGGCTGGCACGAGGTATGCCGATGGGATTTGCCGAGGGTTGGCGTATTTCGCGAGGTCAAGGTTGGTCTTTATTGGGGATAGCTTTTTGTGTCTTTGTGATTCCGGGAATGTTTCCGACGGTGGTGGGTTTGATTTTTGGGATGTTGGCGATATTTTTTGAGTTGTCGCCGGAGGTGAGGGTATTGGGCTCTGAGATGTTGCTTTTTGTCTTGAGGATGTGGGCATTGATGTTGACGATGGTATTATTTGTGGGTTGTCTTTTGCGTGTGGACAGGATTTTGCGAGGAGGCGGGGGATAATTTTGTGGGGATTGAGGATGTTTTCTTATGTTGTGGGAGTTGTTTAAGGGGTTTTGTTTTTCTATAGTGTGTGAGAGGTATGAGATGAACAGGGGTGGATGAGATAAACAGGGAACATGATAAGGAAGACGGTATTTTCGGATGAGCGGAGAGAGGTGAGGTTTGGATGACGCGGAACATGCGTAGGCCTTTTATGGTGGGTTCTCTGGGATTGGTATTGGTATTGCTTGCGATTATGTGGAATTCTTGGCCTTTGGATGAGGAGAAGGAGGTTTTTCCTGAAGCCTTGGATCCTGCCCCGGAGGTCTTGGAGACTCTTCCGCCAGTGGAGGAGGAGCGACATGCGCGTTTTGATGTGATAAGGTTGTCGCCTGAGGGCTTGGGAGTTTTTGCGGGAGAGGGTCCGCCCGGCAAAGAGATAGTGATAGTCAGCAATGGAGGAGAGATAGGTCGCGTGGTTGTGGATGAGCGAGGGGAGTGGGTTTGGGTTGCGACGGAGCCTTTGCCTTCGGGAAGTCATACATTGTCTTTGCGTGTGAAGGAGGGGGATCGTTGGTTGTTTTCCAAGACGGTGGCGGTGGTGATGGTGCCGGAAATTGAGGGGAATTCGGATTTGAAGGAGGGATTTGCGTTGTTGGTACCAGGTGAGGAAGAGGGTTTGACGGCTTCTACGGTGTTGCAGCGTCCGAATTTTCAGGCGGGATTTGGGGATACGGAGGAGTCACTGGGTGTGGACACAATAGATTATGACGATGAGGGTTTGGTGGTGATATCAGGGAGGGCGTCGCCCGGTTCCTTTTTGACGGTATATTTGGATGATGAGAAGGTGGGAGAGGTTGAGATGGATTTGGGGGATCGTCTTTGGAGTTTTCGCCCTGAGGGTCGTTTGGCGGAAGGGCGTTATCGTTTGCGTGTGGAGCAGTTGTTGGAGGGTCAGGTAAAGAATCAGATAGAGTTGCCTTTTCACCATGCGAAGTTTGCGGGCTTGGCAGAGGATGATGATGAAGGACGCAAGGTGGTGGTTCAGCCTGGGAACAGTCTTTGGAGGATAGCGAGAAAGACGTTGGGAGAGGGCACGCGTTATGTGATTATTTACGAGGCGAATCGGCTTCAGATAGAGGATGAGAATTTGATATATCCAGGTCAAGTGTTTACGATTCCCGAAGAAGAGGGTGTGGGTGAGTTGGGGTCAGGGGATTTGGTTGAACAAGGACAAGAATGAAGGGATGTGAGGCAAGATGCGTTACCGTTTTGAAAGAGATAGGGGTATGTGGGGGAGTATGATACCGCCGTTGGTACACCGAGAGGGCTGGCCGTTTGTGATAGCCTGTGCTGTGGTGACGATTGTGTTGGGGTTGTTGTGGGGAGGATTTTTGTGGATAGGGTTGGTATTGACAATTTTGTGTTATGGATTTTTCCGGGATCCGGATCGGGTGACTTCTTGGGAGGGGGGTATGGTTTTGTCGCCGGCAGACGGCGTGGTGCGTTCTGTGGAGAGGGTAAAGGCACCCCAAGGAGTGGGCTGTGATGATGTTGAGATGAAGCGTGTTTCTATATTTATGAGTATGTTGGACGTGCATGTGAACAGGATTCCGGTAAAAGGTCGTGTCTTGGGCTTGAAGTACAGTCCGGGACGTTTTTTGAATGCGTCTTTGGACAAAGCGAGTGTGCACAATGAGCGTCAGGCGATAGGATTGGAGACCGAGGAGGGGGAGAAGGTGGTGATGGTTCAAATTGCGGGGATGGTGGCTCGCCGTATTGTGTGTGACTTGAAGGTGGGAGAGGAGGTGGAAGCGGGGAATCGTTTTGGTATTATTCGTTTTGGTTCGTGTGTGGATGTC
>CAKMZR010000149.1 GCA_929200455.1 uncultured Alphaproteobacteria bacterium
CTCCTGCTCCCAGCCTCTTGGCGCAAATACTCAACACCATGACCCTCATATCTCAACGCCTGACCGCACAATATACACATATAGATCGTCCTTCATAAAAAAATATCTTCTTCTATATCTTACTTAATATCACACCCCCGCCAAAATTATGACACACACACACACAGATTTCAAAAGTATTATACTCTTCCTCTCAAAAGACATACTTTACACAAAATATAAAAATGATCATATACATCAAATGGTTGAGTTTTTCAACCAAAAATCAACACTCACCGCGATTCGCTACCAAGTGACTCACCACATGAGGCTCCGCTAGAGTCGACGTATCCCCCAAATTGCCCGTGTCGTCCTCGGCAACTTTCCGCAATATCCTACGCATAATCTTGCCAGAACGCGTCTTCGGAAGACTCGGAGACCACTGAATCACATCCGGCGTCGCTATCGGACCAATCTCCTTGCGTACCCAACCCTTCAATTCCTTACGCAACTCCTTACTCGACTCCGCTCCCGCCTTCAACGTCACATACGCCCATATACCCTGTCCCTTAATATCATCAGGAAAACCTACCACCGCAGCCTCAGACACAAACGCGTGCGAAACCAACGCACTCTCCACTTCCGCCGTCCCCATCCTATGACCTGACACATTAATCACATCATCCATACGTCCCGTAATCCAGTAGTAACCGTCCGCATCCCTCTTCACCCCATCTCCAGCCATGTAATATCCAGGAAAACCCCTGTAATACACATCCAAAAATCTCTCGTGATCACCATACAACGTCCGTGCCTGACCAGGCCAACCTCCCGCTATCACCAATGCTCCATAACCCTCTCCCTTTACCTCCTTCGCGTCCCCATCCAAAATACGCACATCGATTCCCGGCAACGGATAACACGCAGAACCAGGCTTCAACGCCGTCACCCCAGGCAAAGGCGAGATCATAATACCGCCCGTCTCCGTCTGCCACCAAGTGTCCACCAAACGCGCACGACCCTCTCCCACCACATGATAATACCACTCCCACGCCTCAGGATTAATCGGCTCGCCCACAGAACCAAGGACTCGTAGACTCTTACGCGACGTCCTCTTCACATAATCATCTCCCTCCCTCATCAACGCCCGAATCGCCGTCGGGGCCGTGTACAAAATTGTCACGCCGTGCTTGTCCACAACTTCCCACACACGCGACGCGTCAGGATAGTTCGGCACGCCCTCAAACAACAGACTCTTCACCCCATTCGAAAGAGGTCCGTACACCACATAACTATGTCCCGTCACCCAACCTATATCCGCCGTACACCAGTACACATCATCCCCTCCACACGCATCAAAGACATAACGATGCGTAAAAGTCGCGTACACCAAATAACCTCCCGTCGTGTGCAAGACTCCCTTCGGCTTGCCCGTCGAACCCGACGTGTACAAAATAAACAACGGATCCTCCGCTTCCATCTCCTCACACGCACAAGAATCACTCTCAGCCCCTACCGCTTCCTCATACCACTCATCACGACCAGCCTTCATCTCCACTTCTCCCCCCGTACACTTCACCACAAGAACACTCTCCACACACTCGCAATTCTCAAGGGCCTCGTCCACATTCTGCTTCAACGGAACTTCCTTCGTCCCACGACGTCCAAAGTCCGACGTAATCACCACCCGACTCTCACTGTCGTTAATCCTCTCCGACAATGCTTTTGGCGAAAATCCTCCAAAGACCACCGTGTGAACCGCTCCTATCCGCGCACACGCAAGCATCGCATATGCCGCCTCAAAAATCATCGGCATATAAATCGTCACCCGATCCCCCTTCTTCACACCACGCGATTTCAACGCATTCCCTAGCTTGCTCACCTCCCTCTTCAATTCACCATAGGTCACAGAACCCTCTTGATCCGGCGAATTCCCTTCCCACAAAAGAGCAACCGCTTCCGAATCCTTCTCCGCATGTCTGTCTACACAGTTGTAACACACATTCAATCGACCTCCCTCAAACCAACGAATCCGAAAATCATTCACATCGTAATTCACATCACTCACACGCGTAAAATCACGAGTCCAATCCACCAACTCCCGCGCTTGGGCTCCCCAAAAACTATCACCGTCCTCACCTGCTTCACGACAATAGGCCTCATAATCAGACTCGCTCATCAGAGAACGAGCCTTCACATCTTCCGGCACCTCATACACCTTATCTTCCGACATCCTTCTTACTCCCTTTCTTCCTCTCCCCTCTTGCCCCCACTATTATTGTCCTGTACCCTTTTCATGGGCATCCTCATTCCCCACTATTTTAGCACATATCTCCTTCCCTTCCAAGATCTTTCACCCATGAAACTCTCAAAATCTACTTGGCAACCCTTCATGATACAAGCCATCCGTCAAGCCCAAATCGCCGCATCTCAAGGCGAAATCCCCGTCGGAGCCCTCATTCTCGACCACAGTCTCAACATCATCTCAGCACAAAAAAATGCTACCAGAAGACTTCATGACCCCTCCGCTCACGCAGAAATCCTCGCTATCAGAGACGCTTGCTCAAAACTCAAAAAAAAAAGACTTGACAATACAACCATCATCGTCACACTTGAACCATGCGTTATGTGTGCCGCTGCCATCGCAGAAGCTCACTGCAAACGCCTCGTTTTCGGCGCATACGACACCAAAGCAGGAGCCGTCATTCATGGGGCCCAAGTCTTCTCCATGCCGCACAAACCTAATGTCGAAATCATCGGCGGAATTATGGAAAAAGAAAACTCACTGCTCATCAAATCTTTCTTCAACCCACTAAGAAAATAAAACAATTATTCGTTGATTTTTTACCAAAAAGCAATTACAGGTATATTCATCATGCCCCCCTCTTATCGCCGACATCATCTCTCCCTCCTCTCCCTCATCGCCTTTAGCTCTCTTGGAGGGTTGCAAGCTTGCGGAGGAAGCTCCGGAGGAAACAACATCAACAATAACAACAACAATAATAATAACGGCAACAACCAAACACTCGAACAAGACTCCTACCTCTCAGAACCCCTCGACATCTTTATCCCCGCTTCCCTCATTTCCGCAAACGCAAAAACAGAAATCTCAATCGTACTCACCGCCACAAAAAACGGAAAAACCATCACAAGCGAACAAAAAATCTCCATCGACCCTAGCCTCAATGTCGTCGACCCCAATATCCAATCCGGAGAAAATCCCGTCGTCCCTTCCAAAACCACCATCAAACTCTACAAAATCAACGACACCATCATTTATAGCAACTCAATCCCTTCCGCTCCCCTCATAAAAAACAAAAATAATGACGCTTTGCTCAAAATCGTCGTCGGCGGAGAACAAGATTCCCTCGTCACCGTTGCACTCAAAGACTCCGATCAAATTATCGGATCGACAACCCTCTCCAAACCCTTCGCTTCCCTCGATAGTCCATCTCTTGCGGATACAGACAACCTCCCTCAAGACATAAAAATACCCTTCACTCGCGACGGAAATGAATGGATCCTAAAAGATATTAACCCCCTACCCTACACACTCACCTCCCTCTCTTTCAAAGACAACTCCGGGCTCATCGTCAAAGGAACACCCCTCAACTGGAGTCTCTCCCTCAAAGACCAATCCATCGTCCTCAATCCAATAAATTCCAAGCTATCCTCGCTCGAACTCATCGCTGTCACCCTCTCCTCTCCAGACCAAAAACATATCTCAATCCTACGCAATAATCCTCCCCTCCAAGAATATAACGACAATGAAGACTCCTCTCCCGTCGGCATAAACCTCAACGAAATCAATGACTATCTCCTGTAAGTCTTAGAGGAAGAATTCTTCATTGACACTCGGGCTTTGACACTCTAGCTTAGTACGTCGTGGGGCAAAATAAATAATCGCTTACAGCGTCCTTGCATCCCCACGTGCTTACCCGTGCCCCTGTCTTTAATATTTCAAACCCAAATAATCCCCATGAAAACACCTCAAATACCCAAGAGAACAATTCAGTCTCGCTATTCCCTATCCCTTACCGCTCTCTCTCTCGCCCTCGTCTCCCTCGGGGGATGCGGAGGCGGCAGCAGCGGAGGGGGCGGGAGTGGTGGCGGCATCACCATAGATACTCTGCCCCCAACACTCCAATCTCCAAGCAGTTCACTCGCCATCGACAATGACAAAAAAACTCTCTCCGTCAAACTTTCCGAAAATATCTCTCCCTCCTCTCTTGTCAAAGACAGAATATCCGTCTTCAAAGACGGAAGCGATACGCCTCTTTCCATAGACAGCGTATCTTCTTCCGGAAATATCATCACCATCACTCTCGCAAATCCCATCAGCAGTGCGGGAAAATACTATGTGAAATTCGAAAAATGGGCCTTCTCAGATATATCAGGAAATAGAAATGAACCCCTCACCACCGAACTCGATACCATCACCGGGGAAGGCGGCGGAAACGAAAACAATCCCCCTTCCGAAACACCTTCCATCGCTCTTGTCGGGGGAGGGAGTCTCACCAATGACAATACGCCTAGCATCTCCGTATCCGGCGGAGTCGAAGGCTATACCGTCAATATCTACGAGGGTGGCTCAAAAAT
>CAKMZR010000150.1 GCA_929200455.1 uncultured Alphaproteobacteria bacterium
GCGTTGAGGGATCGTGCAAGAGGGTCGTTGAGGTTGGGGGAAGGGAGCGGGGTTTTTGGAATATTAGGCGTTGAGGGATCGTGCAAGAGGGTCATTGAGGTTGGGGGAAGGGGGACAGGTTTACGGGATGTTAGGCGTTGAGGGATCGTGCGAGGGCGTCATTGAGGGCGTCGACAAAGCGTGCGGGGTTATGAATATTTTCGCCGGCGAGGAGTCGGGCTTGTGCGAGGAGGATATGGCTTAGGTTTTCTATATTTTCTTTTTGTTCCCATTTGTGTTTGAGGGTGGTGATGAGTTCATGTTTTGGGTTGATTTCGAGGATATGTTGGGCTTGGGTATTGATTTTGTGTCCTTGAGCTTTCATGAGTCGTTCCATGTGGATATCGAAACCTTGTCCTTTTGAGACGAGGCACACGGGACTTTTTGTGAGTCTGTGGGAGATGGTGACGTCGCCGATTTCGTCTTTGAGGATAGTTTTCATCTGTTCACAAAGTTCTTTGAGGTCTTGATGTTTGTTGTCTTGTGTTTTTTTCGGGGTTGTTTCGTCATTTTTTTCGGGGTTTGCAGAGGGTTCATCTGAGAGTTCCTCGAGGTTTTCGTCGAGTCGTGTGACGGATCGGAAGGGATGGTCTTTGTAGGTGCCGCGAGTGGAAGTCCAGAAGCTGTCGATGGGGTCTGTGAGGAGGAGGACTTCGAAGTTTCGGCTTAGGAATCCTTCGAGTTGGGGAGAAGCGAGGGCTTGTTCTGTGGTTTCTGAGGTGAGGGTATAGATAGTTTTTTGTTCTGGTTTCATCCGTTCTGTATATTCTTGGAGGCTTATCCATTTGGAGGGGTCGTGTGTGGATCGGAATCGTGCGAGTTCGAAGAGGCTATCGTGTTCGCCGTCGTGGGCGTAGAGTCCTTCTTTGAGGACGGCCCCGAAGTTGTTCCAGAATTTGAGGTATTCGTCTGGTTCATTTTTGGCTTTTTCTGCGAGGAGGGAGAGGATGCGGCTTGTGATTCCTTTTTTCATCATGGCGATGACGGGGCTTTCTTGGACGGAGTCTCTGCTGACGTTGAGGGGCATATCGTCGGTTTCGACGATGCCCCGTACGAATCTTAGGTATCCTGGGAGGATTCCGGAGAGGTTATCGGTGATGAAGACGCGTTGGACGTAGAGTCGGATGCTATTTTTGAATTCTTGAGAGAAGATGTCGAAGGGGACTTGGGAGGGAATGAAGAGCATGAGGGTGTATCGTCTTAGGCCTTCGAGGGTTTTATGGATGGATGTCCATGGAGTTCCGAAGGGGTCGATATGGGATCGGTAGAAGTCTTGAAGGTCTTCTTGGCTAACTTGGGAGGGTGGTTTTCGCCAGAGTGCGTCTCCTGTTTGCAGGGATTCTTCTTCTTCGTCGCCATCTTTTAGGATGATTTCTATGCCGATGTGTCGTGCGTATGTGTCGATGGTTTGGGAGAGGGTTTCTTTTTTGAGGAAGTCGTGAGCGTCTTCTTTGAGTTGCAGGGTTACGGTGGTGCCTACGGGGGTATTTTTTGAGGTTTTGGCGTCAAGAGAGTGGAGGGAGAAGCCATTTTTTCCGTTGCTTTCCCATATGTGTGCTTTTGTTTCTCCGGCTTTTTTGCTTGTGACGGTGACTTTGTCTGCGACCATGAAGGAGGCATAAAAGCCCATCCCGAATTGGCCGATGAGTCCGGGTATTTCTTCTTGGTTTTTGTTATTTTTGGTGTTTTCGAGGAATCGTTTGGTGCCTGATCGTGCGATGGTTCCGAGGTTTTCTTTGAGTTCTTGGGAGGACATGCCGATTCCTCGGTCTGTGACGGCGAGGGTGTGGAGATTTTTGTCTGTGGCGAGGGTGATGGAGGGTGGGTTGTCGTCTGCGTCGAGGAGGGAGGGGTCAGAAAGGCCGAGGAATCTTCGTTTGTCGAAGGCGTCTGCGGCATTGGAGAGGAGTTCCCGCAAGAAGATGTCGCGGTGTTGATAGAGGGCGTGTGTGACAATTTCCAGGACTCGGTCGACTTCTGCGGAAAAGGGCTGGGAAGAGTCTTGTGATTTTTTTTGGGAAGATGTCATGGTATTGATTTTCCTGATTTGGATGAGGGAAAGAGGTTGATTTGGGGTGTGTACAAGAGCGGAAGACGAAGACGCGTTCTGGATGGGGTTTTTTTGTAGGGGGTTTGATTTTCTCCTGATTTTTTTTTTGCGTGAGGTTGTTCTTCTTTTCTCTTTTCTCTTATTTATGTCACGGAAGGAGAATTGCAAGTTTTTTTGTAGGTTTCGTAGGCTTTGACGAGGTATTCTCGTCCGATTTTGACGCGGGGCTGGTTGTTATAGGCGATGATGTCGGCGGTTGCGTGGGTTTTTGACCATTGTTCCGGTAGGTAGCTTCCTGTTCCGATGGCGTCGATGGGTACGTGTGCGAGGGCGAAGCATTGGCATTTGAAGAGGTCGAATCCGCCTGAGACGACGATGCGAACTTTTGGGAATCCGGCTTGGTTGAGCATGAGTCTCATTTTCCAAATGCTTGCGGCAGAGACGCCGGTTCCGACGAGGTGGTCGAGTTCTTTTTCGTTTCTGTAGGATCGGATGGCGTCGAGGCAGGTGTGTTCGAGGACGGCGTAGCTGGAAGCGCGGTCGAGTCCTTCGCAGTATCGTCCTCTTGTGGTATCGATTCTTAGGGAGAGTTTTCCTTCTTGTGCGAGATTGGAGAATCGTTTGCAGACTTCCAAGGCGTCTGTATATTCTTTTCCGAAGTAGTCGACAAGGACTGTGAGGGGTTGTCCTGGGAAGGTTTCTTGGAACATTTCAGCGGCGTGAACGGTGCTGCCAGCGTATCCGACGAGGGCGTGAGGCATGGTACCGAGGCCGCGCGTATTTCCGAAGAAGTGGGAAGTGGCTTCTGTGGCGTTTCCGATGAAGCCTTGGGCGTTGTGGTCTTTTTGAGCCCAACTGCTGCCGACGGAGGCTCCGTAATTCATGAGGGAGACCATATCATTTCCGACACAGTGGCGCGCTTCCATGGCGATGAAGGAGGTTTGGGGCAGAGCTTTGCACATGTTGTAGGCGTTGTCAGCGGCGACACAAGCGGGTCCGAGCATTTGCAGGATTTGTGTTTCGAACATGACAAGGAGTCGGAAAGAGCCGGAGATGAAGAGCATAGGATCGCCGGCACCCACCCACTCGCCTTCCGTGAAGACTTCTTCGATGGTGATATGTTGTGAGACGAGTTCTTTTCCGAGGGTATCGATAAGGAAGTCGAGGGCGAGGCGGGGACAATAGCGAGCGGGGCAACGCATAAAGTAGGCGTACCGTACGTGGGCATCTCCCTTTTGTTCGATAATCCGCATGGTATTGCGGAAGTAGGTATCCGTCCAAGGTCCGAGCGGGGCGTTGTCGAGTTTGTCGAGGTGTTTTTGGTAGGTTTCGGGTAAGGGGTTTGCGGGAGGGTTTTCCATGATGGGATTTTGGTTGGGTCTTTGCGAAGAAAGGGTATGTTAACGTTGCAAGGCAAGGGCGTCGGGGCGAGGCAGGCGAGGTGAGGCAGGCGGGGTGAGGGGTGAGGGTGTTTTCAGGAAGAGACTTGTCGTCGTTCTTGTTGGCGAATATAGGCAGCCAGTCGGAAGGCGATTTCGAGGGATTGTTGGGCATTGAGTCTGGGGTCGCATACGGTGTGATAGCGGGCCCCGAGGGAGAGCTCATCAATTTTTTGAGCCCCGCCTGAGCATTCTGTGACGTCTTGTCCTGTGAGTTCGAGGTGGATTCCGCCTGCGTGGTTGTCCATATCGCCATTGATATGGAAGAACTGTTCGATTTCGCTCATGATGTCGAGGAAGTGTCGTGTTTTGTACTGATTTTCTGTTTTTACGGTATTTCCGTGCATGGGGTCGCAAGACCACACGACTTCTTTTGCCCGTCCTTGATGTTGCAGGGTGCGTATGAGGTCCGGGAGGTGAGCAGCGATTTTGTCGTGTCCCATGCGGATGATGAGGACGATTCGCCCGGGCGTATGGTGAGGGTCGAGGATGTCGAGAAGGGAGATGAGATCATCTGGTTTGAGAGAGGGTCCGCACTTGATGCCGATGGGGTTTGCGATGCCGCGACAAAATTCGACATGGGCCCCGTCAGGGTCTCTGGTTCTGTCGCCAATCCAGACCATATGAGCCGAGCAGTTGAACCATTGATGAGAAAGGCTATCGCGTCGTGTCATGGCTTCTTCGAAGGGGAGGAGGAGGGCTTCATGAGAGGTAAAGAATTCTGTGCGTCTTAGGGTGAAGGCTTCGGAAGGGCTAAGGCCACATGCATTCATGAAGGCCATAGCGTCGCTGATGCGTTCGGCAATGTCTTCAAACTGAGTCCGTTCCGGGCTTTCATGCACGAAGTCAAGCATCCATCGGTGTACGAGTGAGAGGTCGGCGAGGCCTCCTTCTGCAAAGGCGCGCAAGAGGTTGAGGGAAGCAGAAGCTGTGTGGTAGCCTTGGAGCATACGTTCTGGGTCGGGTTCTCTGTTTTTTGGGTCCATGCTGTTGATGTTGTCGCCTTTGTAGCTGGCAATTTTTTCTTGATTGACGACTTCATA
>CAKMZR010000151.1 GCA_929200455.1 uncultured Alphaproteobacteria bacterium
CTGCAAAGCCGACTGTTGTGTTTAATGATCCGTCTGCGGTGGTTGAAGTGGGAGGGGCGAAATACACGAAGGCGACGAGTCTGGTGTTTAAGGTTGGAGGCGTTGAATCTGGGGGTACGGCGAAGTTGTACCGTAAGGGAGGAACGCAAATTGCGGTGACTCCTACAGCGAGTGGCAATTTTTGGTTGTTTACGGTGGACGTGAGCAGTTGGGCGGAAGCGTCATATACTTTGGTGGCGAAGGTGGAAGACGCGGCGGGCAATGAGAGTGCGGCATCGACAGACTTGTCCTTTACGTTGGACAAGACAGCCCCCGGAGCTCCGGGAAGTTTTTCTTTGAACGGAGGTGTAGTGAGTGGGGGTACGACATACACGAAGAGCAATACCCCGACGTTTGATTTGACGGGTTTGGGGACGGGTTCGACGGTGAATTTGTATCTTTCGAGCGACACGACATTCACCACGGTGATAGGAACGGCGGTGGTGTCGAGTGGAACAACTGTTCAGGTGACGGTGGCTTCATCCTTGGGGGCAGACGGTGCGTATAGTGTGGTGGCAAGGGAGGTGGATGCGGTAGGCAACGTGGGTACTGCGAGTGATGCGTTGACCTTTACCGTGGACACCATCGCACCGTTGTTTCCGAAGGTTGAGATAGAGAATACCGATAGTACATTGACTATTGCCCAATATCCTAGGTATACCACGAACAAGCTTGCACCGGAAATTACGTTGACAAATCTGAATAGCAATAGGGAGAAGGTAAATTTTGAACAGGGTTTAAAATTGACTCTGACAGTGAGTTTTACTGAGAGCGGAACGAAGAAATCTTTTGTGCTCACGAAAACTGTGACAGAGGCGAATGTGTCGGAGATTAATTTTTCTGTGGTTCGTCCGGATGGGAAGGCGTTACCGGCAACCCGTTACTCTGTTAAATTGGCAGTGGAGGATAAAGCGGGACATAGTGTAAATAGCGGCGTATCTCCAGATTTAGATTTTGATATAGATTTGACGGCACCTTTGAAGCCGAAGTCGTTGACTTTAAGCTCGCCGCTTACGAGTAGTTTTCCTTTCTTTTCTTTGGTGAGGGCGGATGGGGATGGGACTAGCCGGGTGGGGTGGGATTGGATGTTTGTTTATATTAAGGGTCAAGAGGGGGAAGGTGAGGAAATAGCGGCTGAACCTCATTCCATTACTCGCGATGCTTATGTTGTTAGGCCAACTACTTTTTTAAAGAATGGCTCTTATACTTTTGTGGCGAAGATTAGGGATGCTGCGGGCAACTGGGGAGAGGCGTCGGATGATTTGAAGGTGACTCTTGCGTCCCCTCCGTCGACTCACAATTCGCCTGTGAATCCTTTTCTTCTGGACGTGACGGCGAAGAAGATCACGGTGTCACTTGATCAGACGATTGCGAGTTTTGATGGCAGTAAGATTAAGGTGTATTACGATGCGGATGGTTCGGGATCGGCATCGACAAAGGCTCTTCTTACATTGACGACGGATTACACGCTTTCCGTTGTGGGGGGCAAGGTGGAGATTGCTCTTACGAAGTCGGGAACGTTGGTATCGGGCAGTGAATATTCGGTAAAGCTTGAAGAGGACGCCGTGACGGATAATACGGGAGTGAAGAATAAGGCATTGGCGGAGACTATCGCGAGTACGGATAATGTTGCTCCTGTCTTGGCGGCGACTTCTCTTAGTCTGACGGCTAACGCTAGTGAAGGAACTCTTACGGTAACTTTTAATGAAGACATTAAGTTTGTTCAGGCAGAGGGTTTACATGCCTGGGACACAACTGGGAGGTTTTCTGTTATAAGGAATGGAGAAGATTTTTACATTTCAGTTTCTAGTTCTTCTGTGACTAAGAACAAATTGGTAATTGTGACGGGATTTATTCGAGGTGGTACTAGAGATGATGCTGATCCTGAGGGTACTGAATATCAGGTAAGGATTGCTCCCGGTTTTATAGAAGACCTTGCGGGCAATGATTTTGCAGGAGGGCTTACGAATAAGATTCTGACAACAAGGCCATCGGCCTCTGAGGAAGATGATCTTGTCGGTCTCGGCACCACAAGCGATGCCGACTACGGCTTCTAGGTGGGGGGTTTCTAACGGAAGAGGAAAAGATTTGAGATGAGGAAGGTTAGGAGATTTGGGAGTTTGGGGAGTCTAGGGACACTCTCAGCACTGGGTCTGCTGTTGAGTGCGTGTGGTGGTGGAAGCAGTGGCGGGGGTGGCAATGCGGCAACGGACACGACGCCGCCCACGTTGGCGGATGGAGATTCGGTGAAAGCGGGTACGCAGTCTTTGACGATAGACAGCACGTCAGGGAGTGCCTATAAGCTTTCTGTCCATTTTAATGAGAGCATTAAGGTAGACACGAGCAAGACGGATATTGGCAGTTACATAACGGTTTACCGCAAGAAGGCGGGAGAGAGTGATTTTACGGAGTTGACGGGTTCGATAAGTGATTTGTCGGTTGAGAATCTGAGTGTATTGGGTAGTGGAGTGGGTCGTTTGCATATTAATCTGAATGAGAATGGGGCTGGAGCGGGAGAAGATTACAGTCTGGAGGGTTCGACGTACCGTGTGAAGTTTATCAAAGTGGGATTGGTGAGCGACAGTGCGGACAATGATTTGGCGAAAGACACGGAAACGAGCGAGGCGGAAGCCGCGGGTACGGATAAGACGTCCCCGGTTTTGGCGAGTAAGAATGCGGAGGTGAAGAAGGTGGAAGGGGAAGAAAACGCGAGGGAGATCGTGACGGTTTTCAACGAAGACATTAAGCTTGTGGATGCATCTAAGATCAAGCTTTTTCGGGTGACATCTTCTGGAAACACGAAGGTTACCCCTCAAAGTGTGAAGGTATCGGGCAAGGAAGTTATAGTGAAATTCGCCTATGAGAAAGCGGCCTACAAAGTGATCTTTGAAGAGGGTTCGATCTCGGATACGGCGGACAATCTCTTTACTCCGAGCGGCACGGAAGGTGAGACAATAGACATCCCTCTTCCCAAGAACACGGCCCCTGTTTTTAAGAGTGGGACCTCAAGTTCTACGCTCACGGCGAAAGAGGGTACGGGTGGTGTTTTGGGTCTCTATGATGCTGAAGACGGAGACGGAGATACGCTCACCTACACTCTTGATGGAGATGATAAGGCTGACTTTAGTGTGAACAATCAGGGATTGGTTTCGTGGAAGGTTGCGCCTGTGCATCATTCTGGCGGCGACAACAGTTATAATTTTAGTGTGGTGGCAAGGGATGGTTTTGGGGGAGAAGCGGTACATTCGGTGTCGATAACGATAAGGGGAGGAAAAACGCTTGTTGCCCCTCAGAAAGTGAGGCTTTATGCGGCGGACGATACACTTTTTGAGAATCCGGTGGATACGGCGACGAACAAAAGCAATCTTACGGTCTTAAAAACCACGGTAGAGAACGATTTATTTGTGGGAGACAGCGTAGAATTTTTCTCGGGGGGCACGACCTCGCTTGGCAAGGTGACGCTTACGCAAGCGTTGGACAAGGGAGGAGAAGTGACGCTTATTCTTGATGAGGCGTTGACGAAGGGTTCTTATAGCATTACGGCGAAAGTGACGATAGTGTTTGGGGTTAATAAGGGAACAAGTTCTGCGAGTGAGTCTTTGGTTTTTGAATTGGATGATTCTTCTCCGGATGCGCCTTTCTCGATTGCTTTGACGGAATCCAAAAGCGTTGACAATGTTTTATTTTCGAAAGACGACACGCCATCTTTTCTTATTGAGGGTTTGAAGACGGGGGAGACGGCGATAGTGTACAGCAAGAGCAGTTCGGGAACACTTGTGGAACTTGGGCGTAAGAAGAAGGATGCGGGTTTGGCGGTGGAGGTGACGGTTCAAGGGAACAAGGCTCTTGATGATGGGGTGAACGTGGTGGTGGCAAAGATTATGAATATTGCGGGCAATCTGGGGGATGCGAGTCCGGATCTCACTTTTACGCTTGACACGGAAGCCCCGGACAAGCCGTTGATTGCTGCGGTGGTTGATGGCGTGAGGGGAACGGACAACACGTGGCATACGAAACTGATAAAGCCGGATTTACAGGTGTCTGGTTTGGAGGGTAAGGGTTCTGTCGTTCGTTTGTATGATAGTGGTGATTTGGTCTCTCCGATAGGGAGTGCCTCTTTATTGAGTGGAACGTCTTTGAATGTGACTCTGACGTCGTCGTTGAGCGAGGGAGAGCATAATATTGTGGCGACTGAAATTGACAAAGCGGGCAATGAGAGTTCGGCATCTGTGGTGTTGGTGATTAACGTAGACTTGACCCCTCCTGGCAAGCCGACTATTATTCTCTATGGAGAGCCATCTGCGAATCCGATCTTTAGGATGGACAAATTGGAAAGAGATGCGTATGTGACGCTCTACGAGCGTATTGAGGGAGGTGCGGACAAGAGGATCATGGGTCAAACAGCGGGTGGTCCGAAAGAGCAATTCATCCCGGAAGATCCATTTTCTGTGGGAGTTCATACGGTTTATGTGAAGGTTGTGGATGT
>CAKMZR010000152.1 GCA_929200455.1 uncultured Alphaproteobacteria bacterium
CCAATGATGGAGTAAGACGGGATGGGTGACCAAGAAGGGGGCCATTCCAAGCCCGGTGGAGTTCCCGACGCCAAATCGTCTTCGTAGATGAGGCTTGATAAGGGTGGCTTTTTCTGGATTTTTGCAGTGGGCGAGGTATTCGACAAGATCAAGGGTGAAAGCTCTTGTGAGGAAGACGGAGAGCATTTCGATCTGGAAGGGTTGAGAGGTTTCGGGTCGAGAGGAGATTTTGTCGCGAGATGCGGCCCCGAATTTTGCGGCCCCGTAGACGGCGGTGGTACGCATGAGGTAGCCGATGGCATCGATTCTTTCCTGTTCCGGTTGCAGTCCTTGAGCAAGTTGGTCGACGACGTACGAGAAGAGTCGAGCGGATCGATTGGCACGTGAGATCGAACATTCTGAATCGGAAACGCGTCCTGCTTCTTGCTTGGGCACTTGGAAAGACAAACGTTTGAGATCGTGCCGGTCTGGAATTCCGTCGAAGAGGGTGAAGGTGGCGTCCCACTCGGTGGCGATGGATCGGTCAGATCGTTTTTCTGGGTCGAGGTCGTGAGAGTAGCAGATGAGGCTATAGTTGCGGAGGGGTCCGTGAGCGGTATAGACGGCGACGCCTACTCCATTTTTGTCTATATCCCAGACGGGACGAGAAAACTGCCACTGTTCATTTTTGAGTCTACGTAAGAGGGATCGCATGAAGCTGAGGCGTGTTTGATGGAAACTGCCCATACGGTCGAGTTTCATGACTTCATGAGGGGAACGAAGATCGACGTTATCTGAGATCATGAGTTTTTTTCTCCTTTATTCGTCTCCTGGTCCTGGATTTTTGGACAGATGTTGAATTTTGTTTTCGACATCTTTCCACTCGGCGGCATCTTCAAGAGCGTCTTTTTTTCTGGATATGACGGGCCAAGTTTTTGCGAGTTCTGCATTGATTTCGAGCCATTTTTCGAGTCCTGGTTCGGTATCGGCTTTGATGGCATCGACGGGACATTCCGGTTCGCAGACGCCGCAGTCTATGCATTCGTCTGGATGTATGACGAGGATATTTTCGCCTTCATAGAAGCAGTCGACAGGACAGACTTCAACACAGTCTGTATGTTTACATTTTATGCAATTTTCGGTGACGACGTAAGTCATAATTCTATACTCCTTATATGTGTGGTGAAAGGTTCAAGAGATTTCCCAAGTTTCCCCGGCGTTGAAGAACTGTTTAAGTTTTTGCACCCGAGTGTCGGCAGGAAGCCGTTCATCGGGCATGCGGTCGTTATGTGTGGGAGCGTTGATGGCTCTGAGTACGCCGATGACTTCGGGCATATTAGGGTATTGCATATCGGCGAGCAAGTGGGCGACGGCGGGAGAGGAACACTCTTCGTTGTGAATGAGGAGGTTATCTCTTTTTGTTTTTTCGTTGAGGGGTACGATTTCGAGAGAGGTTCCATTGAGTTGGATGGCTTTATTTTTTTCTTTTCCGAAGATGAGAGGTTTTCCGTCGATAAGTTCGACGGTGTGTTCATCACGGATGTCGGCATTTTTTGCGAAGTCGAAGGCACCGTCGTTGTAGATGTGGCAATTTTGGTAGATTTCGACGAAGGCGGTGCCTCTGTGTTCTGCGGCTCTTTTGAGGATATTGCTTAGGTGTTTTGCGTTTGTGTCTATAGATCTTGCGACGAAGGTTGCATTGGAAGCCAAAGCGAGAGCGAGGGGGTAGAGGGGTTGATGAGCGGTCCCTTTGGGTGTGGAGCTTGTGATGAGTCCGGGAGGAGAGGTGGGAGAGAACTGTCCTTTTGTGAGTCCGTAGATGCGGTTATTGAAGAGCAAGATTTTGATATCGACATTTCGCCGCATGGCGTGAATGAGTTGAGAAGCCCCGATACTGAGTCCGTCGCCGTCGCCTGTGACGACCCAGACTTGCAGATCGGGTCTTACCCGTTTGAGTCCGGTAGCGATGGCGGGAGCGCGTCCATGGATGCCGTGCATACCGTAAGTTTCGAGGTAGTAGGGAAAACGGCTAGAGCAACCGATTCCTGAGATGAAGACGATATTTTCGGGTTCGATATTGAGAAGGGGAAGGATTTTTTTCATTTGTGCGAGGATAGCGAAATCACCGCATCCTGGGCACCATCGCACTTCTTGGTCGCTGGAGAAGTTGGTGGTTTTTTTTGGGGCTACGGACATATTATTCTTTCCCTTCGAGAACGGAATCGATTTTGGCTTTGACATCGCGGATCCAGAAGGGTTGTCCGCGAACTTTGTTGAGGCCGCGTGCATCGACAAGGAATTCGGCACGTAAGAGCTGCCGAAGTTGTCCTGAATTGAGTTCTGCGACCAAAACATGGTGAAAATTCTTTAAGTGTTCTTTGAGGTCTCCGGGCATAGGATTGATGTGTCGGAGATGGAGGTGGGAGACACTTTTGTTCTCACTTTGAGCTTGTTTTACGGCTTCAAGACAAGTTCCTTTGGTGCCGCCCCAACTTACGAGCAACAGGTCGCCTGATTTTTCGCCATAGATTTCTGTTTCGGGGATGGTTTCCTGAATGTTTGCGACTTTTTGTGCACGGAAGTTCACCATGAGTTCGTGGTTGTGGGGGTCATAGCTGATATTTCCGGTGCCGTCTTGTTTTTCGATTCCGCCGATGCGGTGTGTGAGTCCTGTGGTTCCCGGTATGGCCCAAGGGCGAGAGAGGACGTCATTGCGTTCGTACGGGAGGAAAGGTTTTCCGTCTTTTTTGTCTTCCGGATGAGAGATGGGGATGGGTTCGATATTGTCGATATCCGGGATGAGCCAAGGTTCTGCACCATTGGCGGTGAATGCGTCTGAGAGTACCATGACGGGTGTCATAAAGCGTGCGGCGAGTCTCCATGCTTCGATGATGGTATCGAAGCAATCTGAGGGGCTGCTTGCTGCCAAGACGGGCATGGGAGCCTCGCCATTGCGTCCCATGACGGCTTGGAAAAGGTCGGTCTGTTCGACTTTTGTGGGGAGGCCTGTGCTGGGTCCGCCCCGTTGTACGTTGATGACAATGAGGGGGAGTTCAAGCATGACAGCATAGCCGAGAGCTTCGGTTTTGAGGGCGATTCCGGGGCCGCTTGATCCTGTGGTTCCCATGGATCCGCCGAAAGAGGCTCCGATGGCGGCACAAATGGCGGCTATTTCATCTTCTGCCTGAAAGGTGCGTACGCCAAGATGGTTGAAGCGGCTAAGTCTGTGTAGGATATCGCTTGCCGGAGTGATGGGGTAGGCACCGTAGAAGAGTTCTTTATTGCTCAAATGGGCAGCAGTGACCATTCCGAAGGCGAGGGCTTCATTCCCGGTGATGTTGCGGTAGGTTCCTTTCTGGAGAGAGGCAGCGTTGACGGTATAGTTGCGAGCGAAAGATTCGGTGGTTTCCCCGAAGCTCCAACCGGCGTTGAAGGCGAGAGTGTCAGCCCGAGCGATATCTTCCTTAAATTTGGAATTGATGTAGCGTAGGGTGGCTTCGATATCGCGATCGTAGAGCCAATAGATGAGTCCCATAGCAAAAAAATTGCGACAACGCGTGGCTTCTTTATGGCTAATTCCGGCTTCTGCGACAGATTCTCGTGTCAGCGAGGTGATCGGGACTTCGATAACTTGAAAAGAATCGAGGGAATCGTCTTTGAGAGGATTGTTTTCGTACTTGGCAAGACGCAAGCCTTTATCGTCGAAGGCGTCTGTATCGACAATAATTGTGCCTTGGGGTTTGACATAAGAAAGATTGGTTTTTAGGGCGGCAGGGTTCATGGCAACCAAGACATCGACACTGTCACCTGGAGTAAACACTTGGTGAGAGGCGAAGTGGAGTTGAAAGCCACTCACTCCGGCGAGCGTTCCTTTTGGGGCTCTAATTTCTGCGGGGAAGTCTGGAAAAGTTGCGATGTCATTGCCCATGAGTGCGGAGGTGAGAGCGACCTGTGATCCCGCGAGCTGGACTCCGTCCCCTGAATCTCCCGAAAATCGAATGATGACGGAGTTAGGGTTTTCGTCGATTTTGCTCTGAGTTTTAACTTTTTTTCTTTGCTGCAAGTTTTTTCCTCCTCTTTTTTTGCGTCATGTGAAGTCTGTTGTCACAAGCGTGCTTTTTTATAGTATACGCTATTTTTTGTTTTGCACATAGTCTTAATGACCATATGAGCACGCATAAGTAAATACTTACTTATATATGACTTTGTGTCAAGTTTTTTTTAAAAAATTTGAAAAAGCGGAGTCCATGGCTTGACTCGAGAGTTTAAATAAGTAAGATGTTACTTACTTTGTATGGACGTATTTTCTGACGGGTGCTAAGGGGAGTGTCATAAGAGAATCAAAGGGAGGCGAATATGCAAGAAGAGAAGACGCTGGAAGTTAACGGCAAGAGGGTGGAAGTGGATGGGGAGGGATTGACTCTGCTTGAGGTTTTGCGCGAGCATTTGGACTTGACGGGAGCGAAGAAAGCTTGTGACAACGGGGAGTGTGGGAGTTGTATCGTGATGATGAACGGCAAGCCGACGAAGTCGTGTCTTTTGCC
>CAKMZR010000153.1 GCA_929200455.1 uncultured Alphaproteobacteria bacterium
AGCTTGAACTGGTGGGAAATGACCTCAAAATATCCTATGGAGCAGGTTTCGCCGTGACTGTTAAGGGATGGAATATAGCCACAAACCGTATAGAAAACCTCGTCCTTGCTCGGAGTGCCACCTTCAGAGATACCGACCAACCTTACAACTTGAGGGATCATGATTTCTCAAAGGGGCCTGTCACAGCAGATACATTAACCTCCTTACGGCAGACAGGCACTGCAGGCAACGACACCCTCACAGGAACAGAACTGGATGATTATATTTTTGGCCTCGGAGGAGATGACGTCATTAATGGGGGTGCCGGCAATGACCATATCGAGGGAGGCGATGACGATGACACCCTTTATGGCGATGCAGGAAATGACATCATCCATGGCGGAGCGGGCGAAAACACCCTTTATGGCGGCGATGACAATGACAAACTTTATGGAGGGGCAGAAAAAGACACACTTTATGGAGGGAGCGGCGATGACACACTTCGGGGAGGAAGTGATGGTGACGACATTTTTTGGGGTGGTGATGGAAATGACTCCGTTGTGGGATCAATCGGCCATGACACCTTTTATGGCGGAGAAGGAAATGACTTACTCAACGGAGGCACTCAGGGCGACGAAACCTATATTTTTAATCTCAGCGATACAGGTCATAACACCGTCAGCGACACAAATGGCACAGATACTATTCGCCTCTACCTTGCAGACGGAATCACAGCATCAGATGTCACATTGGTATTGGATGGCACCAAGCTCAAGATCACCTACGGTGCTGATTTTTCCATCATCATCCACCTTTGGACTGCCGCTGAGAAAAAGATAGAAAAATTAATCCTTGGGACAACCTCTACCGATACCGGTACAACCTACGACTTGGGCGGATATACCTTCTCCACCGCCGCCATCACCGCCGATACTCTCTCCACCACCACTTCATTTGAAGACGACCTCATCGGCCTTGGCACATCATCACACCACTACGACTTCTAGTTCCTCCCCTACCCTTCTTCGGGCTACTTGCCTATACAGAAATCTCGAAACACCACGTCCAAAATCTCTTCCGTCGTCACCTTCCCCGTCACCGTACCCAAGTGACGAATCGCTTGACGCAACTCCTCCGATACCAACACCAAATCCTTCGCCTTCAATGCACGCAAAAGACTACGACGCGCCTTCATCACTCCGTCCTTGTGTCGCTCCCTCACCAATAACGCCTGATCACCTCCCACAACAAGTCCCCTCAGCAACTTCTCCAACTCTCCCTTCACATACATCCAATTCTCACCCGTCTTCAAAGACACATCATAACTCAAGGCTCTACCACCCTCCCGGTGACGCGAAGTCTTATCTTCCCTCAACATGTCTATCTTGTTGTAAAGCTCCACCATCGGCGTGCCCTGCGGCACCATTCGCTGCCACGCTCGACCCTTCATCCTCTTTCCCGCTTCCTTAATCCAAACCACCACACTCGCTCGCTCCAAAAATCCCAACGCACGCTCTATCCCCATCTGCTCTATATCTCCCGCATCTTCTCGCAAACCCGCCGTGTCCACAACCGTCACAGGCAAACCGTTCCAGTCCAAACGGACCTCCACCGGATCTCGCGTCGTGCCCGCCTCCGACGTCACTATCGCCGCTTCCCTTTCAGATAAACGATTCAAAAATGTCGATTTGCCCACATTCGGCTCTCCCGCTATCACCATCAACAATCCTTGGTGCAACCTCTCTCCATACTTCGCCCTCCCCAAGTGATACTTCATCTCTGCACATACCTTCTCTATCACATCACGACCTCCTCCCTCAAACGCATCAAAATCCGCATCTTCGGGAAAATCAAGACTCGCCTCAACATGAGCCAATACCATCTTCACCGTATCCGTCCAGTCTCGATAACCCCTGCCCGTATCTCCACTCAACTGATGCACCGCCTGGCGACGCTGCTCCTCCGTCTCCGCATTCACCAAGTCCAATATCGCCTCAGTCTCTTGCAAATCCAATCGTCCACCCAAAAAGGCGCGACGCGTAAACTCTCCCGCCAACGCCGGACGCCAACCCTCCATCTCAGACAAACATCCAATCACCGCACGCCTCACCGCCAAACCCCCATGAAGATGCAATTCCGCCATCTCCTCCCCCGTGTAACTCTTACCAGACTCAAAATATACCACCAACGCTTGATCCAATAACATGCCCGTATGAGGATGAAAAAGTCTCCTCAATACACACTTACGCGGCGGAAAACTATGGACTCCACCCCTTTGCCTCTCTCCACAAAGTACCTCCAAAAGACCCAACGTTCCCCTCCCAGAAAGCCGCAATACACTCACCGCCGATACGCCCTCACCACTCGCTAATGCATATATACCCTCGCCGCTCCTAGAATCCCTCTCCATCTCCCTACACCAATAAACTCGTCAATGTACTCTTCATTCCCATGTTCGTCGCCAAAATACTCTCCTCCTCCTTCTCATACGCCTTACCCTCAAAATTCAATACAAATCCTCCAGCCTCGCGAACCAATATCAAGCCCGCCGCAACATCCCACAACTTCACCCCACTCCACCAACATGCGTCCAAACGACCCGACGCAACATACGCAAGGCCCAACGCCGCAGAACCTTGCGACCTCAAAGGTACCGTACTCGGCAAACTATACCACAAATTCATCACACGACCCTTCCCCCTAAGACCCGCCTCAAATAACGCAAACTCCAAATCCTCTCGACCCGATACCCTCAACCTCTGACGACCCAAATACGCTCCCTTGCCTCGCTCCGCTCGGAAAATCTCTCCCGTCACAGGCTGGTACACCACTCCCAACTCAACCTCTCCCTCACGCTCATACGCCACCGATATCGCAAAATGAGGCAGTCCATGCAGAAAATTCGTCGTGCCATCAAGAGGATCCACTATCCACCTCCCTCCACCCGAACCCTTCTCCTCCTCAGACTCCTCTCCCAAAAATCCCGCTTCCGGCTCTATCCTCAGCAAATATTCCCTCAGAATCTCCTCAGACTGCTTGTCCGCTACACTCACAAAATCTGACGGACCCTTCCTCGATACCTGCAAATTCTCTACCTCGCCAAAATCATGTACCAAAGAACGACCCGCTCGCTCACACGCCTCTATCACCCTCGGCAATATCGATGTCTTCATCATCGCTTCCTTTCCACAAACGTCTTATCCGACGTGTTCACCACTATCTTATCTCCAGACTCCACATACGGCGGCACCTGAACCCTCACTCCATTCGCCAAAAGTGCAGGCTTGTACGAAGACGCTGCCGTCTGTCCCTTCACCACCGCATCCGCCTCCATAACCTCCACCGTCACATGTGACGGCAACTCAAGCGATAACGCCTCCTCCTCATAAAAGGATACATGAACCCCCATCCCCTCTTCCAAAAATAATAACGCATCCTCATCCATCACCCCTTCCGATACCCCAAATTGCTCATACGTATCATTTGCCATAAAATGATACATGCTTCCCTCTCGGTACAAAAATTGACACCCCTTCTGCTCCAACCTCACCTTCTCCAAAGTCTCCGACGCACGAAAACGCTCGTTCAACTTCGTTCCCGTACGAACTCCCTTCAATTCCGCCTGCAAATACGCTCCTCCCTTACCCGGCTTCACATGCTGCGTCTTCACCACCCGCCATATGTCGCCTTGATGCTCTATTATGTTTCCCACCTTCACCGAATTCACCGCTACCTTCATCTCATATCCTCTCTGTCTTCTCTATCCCTTCCCTCATCACCTTTGTACCAAAGATTTAACGTCTCGCAAAATTAATACCCTCACCCACACAAATGTCTTGACCACAACCATGGCTCAAAGTAGGATTTGCGGTGCCTCGCTCTTGCATACACACCATCGTGGTGTTCGCTACGACCCCATCGTCTAGAGGCCTAGGACTCCAGCCTTTCACGCTGGCAACACGGGTTCGAATCCCGTTGGGGTCGCCATTCTCTCGCTTAACGACCTCACATCAACAGACGAGGGGATCATGCGATAGAATATCTTTTTGAGAGTAGACTATGAACCAGAAAAATCTTGAAACTGTCGATTGGAGTACAATTCCCACTCCACTAGATGACGGAGCAGCAGATCATTTGTTGGGGATGTCGGTGCCAAACATAGCCCTACCTTCTACAAAAGACGGCGAGGTATATCTAGCTCAACTAAAAGGATGGAGCGTAATCTTTTTCTATCCGATGACCGGTCGGCCAGATTCACCATTGCCAGAGGAATGGGATAGCATCCCTGGAGCAAGGGGTTGTACCCCGCAATCATGTTCATTTCGCAATCTCTCACAAGAGCTTGCCAGCAATGGCGTGTCTGCCATTTATGGGATTTCAACACAAAGTACCGAGTACCAACTTGAAGCCGCTACCCGTCTACATCTGCCATTCGCGTTGTTATCGGATGCAAAATTACACCTAGCGGAGGCTCTTTTGCTG
>CAKMZR010000154.1 GCA_929200455.1 uncultured Alphaproteobacteria bacterium
CCCCACGTCCCCCCTCCCACCTCCACCCCAAGACGCTCACCATCCTCCACCTCAATCCCCGCCCCAGCCCTCAACCTCGCCAATATCAACGGACGTCCCACACGATAACCATAACCACTCGAGTGAGTCTCTCCCACATACTCACTCCCACGCAATACAGGTTCCGTGCCCCACGCAACCGCCGCTTCATCCTCAAACACCAACGTCACCAAAAGACTCCTCTTGCCCTCGCCAAAGCCCTCTCGCTCCAGCGACGCCCGCCCCACAAAATCTTTACCCCTCCCCACCCTAAAACCCAAATCCCAAGGACGATCGTCACTGTCCATATCATGACCATACGACAAATATCCCTTCTCTATCCTCATAGAATCCATCGCGTAAAATCCGACCAAGCCCACACCCTCACCCCTCAACGCCTCATACACCCTGCCCACATCCTCCCACCTCATCAGCAATTCCACTCCCGACTCCCCCACATACGACAATCGTGAACCCATCACCTCACAACCCCCCAACTCATCCACTCCATGACAAAAATATCCCAAATCCCTCAAACAATCACAGCCCAAACGTCCCAATACCTCTCCCGACCTCGGGCCCATCAATCCCAATAAACCATAATCACTCGTCTCGTCCACCACCTCCACATCCTCTCCCGCTCGCTTCTGCCTCCTCAACCACCACCTGTCATGCCCCACGTGTACCGCTCCCGTCACTACCCTATAACGCGTCTCGCTCAAACGAAATACCGTCACATCTCCCACAACTCCTCCCCTCTCGTCCAACAACAACGTGTAGACCAAACGTCCCACCGCTACATCCACACCACTCATACATACACGATCCAATAAACGACACGCATCTGCTCCCTCCACTCGCAACTTTCCATACATGCACAAATCAAATATGCCCACATCCTCATGTACCCTCCTCACCTCCTCTCCCACCCTCTCATGCCATCCACCACGACCAAATCCCAAGAAAGGACCCTCCCCCTCATGTCCCAAATATAAACACCTCTCCCATCCATACACCTGCGTGAAATGTCCTCCCAATGAACTATACGCCTCATAAAGTGGTGTCCGACGCAAATCTCGTGACGTCTCCCACTCATAACCAAAATACGGTATCGCAAAACGACGTCCCAAGACCTCCTCAACCCTACGCGAAAGTACACTCTCCTCATTCATTCCCTCATACAATCTCTTCGGATCATTCTCGTGAATATCCCACTCCGCGAAACCATCCAATACCAACTCAGATAAAACCTTACCCACACCACCGCTCGACGCCACTCCAACCGAATTCATTCCACATCCCAATATCAATCCCTCTATACCCTCAACCTCTCCCAACAAAAAATGATTGTCCGCCGTAAAACTCTCAGGACCATTCAACAACATCTTCACCTCAGCCTCCTCAAGGCCCGGAAATCTATACAAAGCATGCTCCATCAAAGGACCAAAATGATCCCAATCCTCCTCCAATAATCCAAACGCAAAATTATCTCCCAAACGCTCCACGTCCAACGACTTACCACGACGCTCAAATGAACCCACCAACAAACCTCCACTGTCATCCCTCACATACAATCCTCCATCGTTGTCCACCAAAGTCGGCAAATTGCCCTCTATACCCCTCAACGGCTTCGTCAATAAATAAAAATGCTCACACCCGTAAAGAGGAACAGGAACTCCCATCTTCAAGCCCAATCCCCTGCTCCACGCTCCTCCACACAAGACCACCTTCTCACAACGTACATCCCCTCGCGACGTTCGCACTCCCACAACCTTACCTCCCTCCCTCAATATATCCTCCACCTTCACGCCCTCATACACCAAGCCCCCCCTCATACGTGCTCCCTTCTCATACGCCCTGCTCAAATCAGACGGACTCACCCGACCATCCTCAGGAGACCATACCGCACTCAAAACGCCTTCCGTGTTCAATAACGGCCAGCGATCCTTCACCTCTCCCACCGATATCTCCTC
The DNA here is from genome assembly GCA_929200455.1 of uncultured Alphaproteobacteria bacterium. Classification (GTDB taxonomy): domain Bacteria; phylum Pseudomonadota; class Alphaproteobacteria; order CAKMZR01; family CAKMZR01; genus CAKMZR01. Next base: position 1,992 of record CAKMZR010000154.1, read on the forward strand.
CGTCTTCACCCCATACAACCGCGATAACGCACTCTGACGGCGCAAATCCTCCTCTCGATCCCTACTCGTCGCTAACGATATCGAACCCGCATTTATCCAACCCGTCGCATATCCCGTCTCAGCCTCCAAATCCTGATACAACTCTATCCCGTACCCTATCATACGCGTCAAATTCCTATTCGACCTCAAGGACCTCACGTTCGCAGCTGAATGCCACGTCGTCCCACTCGTCAACTCATTCCGCTCCAACAATAATGTAGATACACCTCCCCTCCGCAATAAATGATACAACGTCGACAATCCCACCACGCCCCCTCCCACAACAACCACATCAACCTCCAACGGCAATTCCTTATCCATCTTCCTCTTCCATCTCCGCTCTTCTCATGATAAAAACAAATCTCCTCATCCCACAAACACCTCACACCCTGCATACCATGAATAATATTTCCGAACAATCTCCCTCCTTCAATACAAGACAACATCCCATCACCATTGCCATCTCTCTCGCCAAAGCCTTCGTCAAAATCTCACTCTTCGCCGCTCTCTACGTACTCATCGACAATACCGCAAACATCGATACACCCCTACTGCTCACCCTCCCAAGAACTCTACAAGCCATGCTCATCGCCGCTCTCTCTTGGATCATCATCGCTCCCCTCATTCACGACCTCTTCCTATACCTCTCATACAAAATTATCGTCTCCCACGAATCCCTCACTTGCTCTCAAGGACTCATCTTCCCACAATCTTTCTCCATTCCCAGAGAAGCCATAAAAAATGTCACCGTCATTCCCTCTCCCCTCGGAAAAAAAATCGGATACGCAAACCTCACAGTCACTCACAAAAAATCACTCTCCCTAAACCACATCCGCGACCCCATCAACCTCCAGTTCGCCATCATCAACGGAACGCCTCCCCAACAATCCTAACCCTTCACCGCTCCCGCCGTAAGACCACTCACGATATGTCGCTGGAAAAATAATACCAAAAAACATAACGGGATACACGCCATCACAACCGCACTCACCGCATACATCACATCCCCTTCAACCTGCGTACTCCCAAGAAAACTCGCTATCTTTGGGACCATCGTCTGATTATCATGCGACAATAATACCGCTCCTATCGTAAAATCATTGTACGCCAACAAAAAACTAAATAATCCCGTCGTAATCACTCCAGGCCACATCACCGGGATAATCACCAAACGAAACGCCTGAAAACGCGTGCAACCATCCACCAACGCACTCTCGTCCAAATCCTTGGGGATATTCACAAAAAATGAATGCAACATCCATAACGTAAACGGCTGGTTTATCGCCACCAACACGATCACCGTCGTAAATGTATGTCCCCACAAATTCCACTCAAAAAAGGGCAGCAAATAACCAGATACCAACGTAATGTGCGGCATCGCACGAAATATCAACGCCAACATCAATAACCAAAATCCATAGCGATACGGACTCCGCGAAAGTGCATAGCCTCCCAACGTACCCAACACCAATGAAAATACCGTCACCCCCACACTCACCAATACACTGTTCAGAGACGCACGCCAAAATCCACGCTCATACCACGCTCCCTCATAACCCTCCCCCGTAAAATATCCTCCCGTCTCCTTAAACGTGAAAAATCCTCTCAACGCATTCGTCCAGTCCGCTCGCGAAAAAAAATCTCCCTCCACCTTAAAACTTCCCCAAAATGTCCACAAAAACGGAACACTCGCCAACAACAACCAAAACAATAAAAAAATCATCGGACCCCAAATCCACAAAAATCCTTCCTTACGATCTGTCACCTGACCTTCCTCCTCTCCTCTTTCCACGTCCTCATAATTACAGGGGACAACAATATCATCACGCCTATGATCGTCATCACCGATGTCGCACCCGCAGATCCAAATAAACGAACCTCCCCCTGCAAATCATTGTAAATAATCCACGAAAGGGACGTCGCACTCGCTTCCGCATGAAAACCCACTATCGGCTCAAATACGCGAAAATTATCCATCAACTGCATCAAACTTATAAACGTCACAAGCGGCATCAAATGCGGCACAACAACATACCAAATCCTCTGCCAGCGATTCGCTCCGTCTATCATCGCAGACTCCATCGTATCGTGCGGAAGCGTTTGAAGGCCCGCATACAACACCACAAAGGCAAAGGGAGAAGAATGCCACACGCCATACACAAATAAAGTCAACCACGTAAGCACAGGCGAACTCTTCAAAGACAAATCAGGATCATCAAACAATAACTGAAGCGTCGCTCCTATTATCCCTTCCGCATCAATCATCCAAAATAAAATCAATGAACCTATAAGAGGCGTCACAATCATCGGAAGCAACGACACAAAAATCACAAAACCCTTAAGCAAAGAGTGCACCCTGTTCACACACAACGCCACCACAAA
>CAKMZR010000155.1 GCA_929200455.1 uncultured Alphaproteobacteria bacterium
ATGGTACGGTATATGCGAAGACGGTAGATTTTGCGGGTAATGAGAGTGCGGCGTCGGATGAATTGACATTTGCTGTTATTCCTGATCCTGTGCTTAAGTTGCATACGCGCACGCCGGATGGTTTTGGTACTGAAGCGCCTTTATTTGAGTTGAGTTCGAAGGTGGGGGATGTGGTTGCGATTCACAAGGCGAACGGAACGCGTGTGAGTATAGAAAAGACTGTGGGAGCGAGTGGTCGTGTATTTTTCTCGTTGTCTGATTTTTCTGAGGGTGGGGGCGTGACGGGAGGAGATGATCTTCAGGGGAGGATTAAAGGGGATAATACGGCTTCGGGCAAGAGTTATTTATTGACGATGCCGACTGTTGACACGACGGATCCGACGCTTGAGCCGAATTCTTTTGCGGCGACGGTGAACAGTACTTATCTGACGGTGACTTTTTCTGAAGAGCTTGGCTATGTGGATGGTTCGAAGTTCACGGTGACGGGAGGGACGGTGCGTTACGTGCGTGTTCTTTTGAGTGATCCGAAGAAGGTTCAGATTGTGCTTACGTCTCCGGTTACGGCGAAAGCCTACACGGTTTCGTGGACGGCGGGAGCGGTGATGGATCAGGCGGGTAATGAGGTGGCGGAACAGGCTGTAGCTCTTGAGGTGACTGGGAGTGCGGATTCTAGTGACGATACGGGTCCTGTTTTGATTGGAGATGGAGCTTCTGGTTCTTCCTTTTTCCCTGTGTCTGGAGTGAAGGTAGGTTCTACTTATGTTCTTACGGTCTTTTTTGACGAGGTCCTTAAGACAGGTGTGACGGCGGAGGGTCGTCTTACGGTAGGAACGGGCAACAACATTCGTTTGTATAAGCTGGGAGCGAGTGATGCGGAAACTTTGGTGTTATCCTCGACGCCGGATGGTGTATCTTTTGAAGGGAGTTCGATGAAGTTGACGTGGAACACTGTTCCGTCGGATGCTCTTGTGAAGGGAGATAAATACAGGTTGAAGATAAAAGCGGACACGGTTGAGGATTCTGGGGATAATGGGAACGGAGAGATTTCCTATGATTTTGTCCATGGAGTTTTGGGTTCTTCTATGTTTTTGTCTACGGAGGGAGATGGGGGTCTGAGTATTATTGATTTTTCTACGCTGCGTGTTAATTTCCGGGATAATGTGGCTTTAGGTTATTATAAGGATAGGGTGACGCTAGAGAAGAAGAATCCTGTGAATGTTTATGAGAAGGTGGATGTGGGCATTGTTGCGGTGGTGGACGGCAAGGGATTTATTTTGAAGTTGGATGGAGTTTTGGATGATGGAGGGTCATACCGAGTGAAGATAGATTCTTTTGCGGTGAAGAAGGCGGGAGAGGACGATGTGTCAGGTGATAGTTTTGAGACGGAGGCTGAGAAGGTAGATTTTGTAGCACCGACTTTGGATACGTTGAGGGATGGGGGTTTGACGGTGGGAGAAAATCGGATTCGCGTATATTTTAGTGAGAAGATGGGTGTGAAAGATTCGACTAAGATTAAGGTGATAGATGAGAATGGTGATGAGCTGGGGATATGGAGGGTGAGGATAAGCGATAAAGTTCTTGATATCCAGACGACTAAGTTTACGGACAGTGCGACGAAGTACAAGGTTGTATTTGAGTCTGGAGCGGTAGAGGATACGGATACGGATAGGAATGACGGATTGCCCTTTGTGGGCGAGACGGTTTTTGAGCGTCCTGTATCTGACTTGGATCGTCCGAGTATAAAGAAGATTTTTGTGCGTCAGAAGTACTGGGGAGAGGTAGAGATTACGTTTGATAAGGATATTACGCTTTTGAATTATGGAGCGGCTAGTTTTTATAGTACATTTGGGAGTGATGTTTGGAGATATTATAGTGAGCCTGTTAGGAATTTTAGGGTTGAGGGAGATACGGTTAAGTTTAGCTTGGGCTTTCCGTTTGAGTCGGGGGAGACGAGTTTTAATATGAATCTTGATGAAGGATTTGTGGGTTCATTGGATCACCCTGATCTTGTGAATCCTACATTTAGTATTAGATTGAATCTGACGGGCATATATTATCTTTATGCTAAGTATGGAAATAAATATTTTGAGAAGACGTGGACATCTGATCCTGAGATGAATTTGTACACGGACAGGACGGGATTGAATGGATTGCATATAGATTCTCAGAATTCTTTGCGTATTATTTTCAAGGACAGTGTGAAGCTTGGGAGTGCGGCTTCTACGGGTATAACGATAGAGAAGAAGACGGGAGTAGATTCTGACGGCAATGCTACATATGAGGCTATATCCAATCCGTTTACGTTGTCTACGAGTGGGAGTACATTAAAGATTTTGCTACGCGATGCGTTGGAGAGCAGTTCGTACCGAGTGAAGTTGGCGGCGAATGCGATAAGGAAGGAGGGAGTAGCGACTTCATCACCTAAAGAATTGACGACAGAGACGGATCTTTTTGATCCTTTATTGATTGATACGACGCAGGACGGAGGGGTTGCGGCGGGAGACAAGTTGATTAAGGTATTTTTCAATGGATTGTTGAAGCTAGGCGTGAACACTGATTTGAAGCACGAGGTTACGGTGAAGGATCGTGAGGATGGTGAGGTTGAGTTGGAGCGTGTGGTTTTGAACGCTAAGAATTTAGAGATTACGACGAAGTCGCCCTTGGACAGCAGCAAGCAGTACAAGGTAGAGATTAAGGACGGCACGTTGAAGAGTACTGGAGGTATTCTTTTTGGTAAGGAAGTTGTTTTTGGTATACCTAAGGGTGTGACGTCGACATCTTTTGACGCGCCGTCTGCGGGTAATGGTCCGGTGGTGTCTGATGTATCGGTATCGACGATTAGGGCCGAGGAGGTAGCTGCTCCTGGAGGCGGGACTGTTGTAAGTTATTACTATGTGAATGTGACGGTAAATTTTGATCAAGAGATTAAGCTTTTGGATGCGAATAAGTTTTCGGGCAAGATAGATTCTGGAGGGACTATTCGGACATTTGATGGCACGTTTACAGTGACTGCGGATGGTTCTGGAGATGATACGCAGTTGACCTTTGTGCACCGAGTGGCGAAGAACACGGGCTCTCATAACTTGGATATAACTCTTGGGGAAGGACTTGTGAGCAAGAAGGATGATGATTTTACATGGAACAAAGCGTTTACGATTCCGACAATTACTGGTTTTACTGCGGGTGCAGGTGCGACATGGTCGCCTACGCCTTCGTTAGATGACGATGCGGATCTTTTAGGTTTTTCCTCGTTTAACTTTGACACGGTCTATGGTTTCTAGGCAATTCTTCATGAAGAGGATGATCTGGGTCTTTTAGGTTTTTCCTTATTTAGCTTTGACACGGTTTATGATTTCTAGGCAATTTTTCTTTGAGAACATCTGCTCATTTGTGATGTTCTGACTGTATCTTGAGGGTGACAAAGATTTTTCTATCGGTTATAAGGGGGCGTTGTGGGTGTCGTTAATGAAAACTGAGGAGAAGATTATGATGAGGGAAGTGAAATTGTTGGGTGTTAAGCGTGTGAGAACATCTGGTGGTTTAGGAACATTGTCAGCGATGGGTTTATTGCTGAGTGCGTGTGGTGGTGGGAGCAGTGGAGGGGGAGGCTCGACAGCGGACACGACGCCGCCGGCGTTGGCGAATAAGAAGGTGGAAGTGAAGACGGTGGATGGTGAAGCGGGTGCGCGGGAGTTGGTGGCGACTTTTAGTGAGAACGTGAAATTGAAGGATGCGAGCAAGGTGAAACTGGTGCGTACGCATGGGGACGATGGGACGGAGCTTTCGACTGAAGAGAATATTGATGTTCCCACGGGGGACGTGAAGGCTTCGGGTAAGACTGTGAGTGTGAAGTTCACGCCAAGTGGACATTCGAAGTACAAGTTGGTGTTTGAGTCTGGTTCTGTGGAAGACGATGCGGGGAATGCATTTACGCCGGCGGATGTTCCTGCGGGAACTACGGACGACGTGGATGCCTTGAACAAGGCGCCTGTATTTGGAGCTTCTCTTGGAAGTACGGTGAATGCGAACGAGGGTGTGGGCGGGGTCTTGGGAACGTATGGAGCGACTGATGCGGATGGGGATACTCTGACGTACAGTCTTGAGGGGACGAATGCGGATTTGTTTAATGTTAATTCTGCGAGCGGTTTGGTGTCGTGGAAGACGTTTGCGCCTGCTCACGGATCGAGCAATGAATATAGTTTTACGGTGGTTGCGAAGGATGCTTTTGGAGGAGAGACTCGTCATGAGGTGACGGTGACGGTGGTGGAGGTGACGGGAGTTCTTCCTCCTCAGCAGGTGGAGTTGTATGACGAGGACGCCCCGACAACGCCGATCACGGGCTTGACGAACAAGAAGAAGCTTAAGGTTT
>CAKMZR010000156.1 GCA_929200455.1 uncultured Alphaproteobacteria bacterium
CCCTCCACAAAAATTAACCGAACCGCCAGCTACGGTGCTTCCATCATCCTCGAAGGTTCCAACCTCTCAGAACTCGAACCGCTTGCTGATTCCATGATCCAATCTCACGGATTCACCCTCGTTCACCCTTTCGATGACCCCCTCATCGTCAATGGACAGGGAACCGTCGGCATCGAAATACTCGACGCCGTCCCAGACCTCGATGTCATCGTCGTACCCATTGGCGGGGGCGGAATCATCTCAGGAATCGCTGTCGCCGCAAAAACTATCAAACCCGATATCTCCATCATCGGCGTCGAAGCCGACCTCTACGCTTCCATGACCAACGCCGTCAAAAAAGCCAACCACCCCATCGGTGGCGACACGCTTGCTGAAGGAATCGCCGTCAAACGACCCGGAGATCTCACCATACCCCTCATTAACGAACTCGTCGATGACATCATCCTACTCAACGAAACCCAAATCGAACAAGGCGTGAGCGACCTCTTCCAACAAGGGCGAATCGTCGCAGAAGGATCCGGTGCCGCTCCCCTTGCCGCCGTGCGATCTCAACCCAAAAAATTCGCCGACAAAAATGTCGCTCTCGTCATTTGTGGCGCCAATATCGATGAAAGAATACTCTCTTCCGTCTTTACACGATCCCTCATCCGTCAGAAAATTATTAGCCACCTCTCCATCGATATTCGCGACATCCCCGGAACTCTTGCCAGCATCACCTCCATCATCAGCAAACATGACGGCAATATACTCGAAGTCACCCACAAACGATCCCTCTACGATTACCACGTCAAACATGCCGTTCTCAACGTCATACTCGAAACTCGAGGGGCCGAAATCCTCAATACCATCATCAACGAAATCAAAAGCAACGGATTCACTCTGAGAATTATCGATGAATAAAAAAACTCTTCGTGTCGGAGTCATCGGACTTGGAGTCGGCGAACAACACCTCAAAGGCTATACCCAAATACCCAACGTCGTCGTCTCCGCCGTCGCAGACCTCAATATCTCTCACGCACAAAAAATCGTACAAAAATATAAACTCCAAAACGTCTTCGTCACGCAAAAACCACACCTCGTACTCTCCCATGACCGAGTCGATGCCGTCTCCATCTGCAGCTACGATAACCATCATGCTCAACAAGCCATTCGCGCTTTCCAAAATGGTATCCACGTCATGGTCGAAAAACCCGCCGTACTCAAACGACACGAACTCCAAAAACTCGTACGTGCTTGGAAAGACTCCAAAAAAATACTCTTCTCCAACCTCGTCTTGCGTGCGTCTCCCCGATTCATAGAACTCAAAAAACTTATCCAATCACAAAAACTCGGCAACATCTTCTATATCGAAGGCGATTACCTCCACAATATCCTCTGGAAACTACACAAAGGATGGCGGGGAACCATACCCTCATACAGCGTCATCTATGGCGGCGGAATCCACCTCATCGACATCATGCGATTCCTACTCGACGCAGAAATCTCAGAAGTCTCATCCATGGGTACCAACATCTTGTCACAAAACAGCCCCTACCCTTCCAATGACACCATCGTCTCCCTCCTCCGATTCCAAAATAATATCCTCGCAAAATGTACAAGCAGCTTCGCAACTTTCAGACCCCAACTTCACGCACTCAACGTCTTCGGTTCCAAAGGGTCTTGGCACAACAATACACCGCACGCTTCCCTCTTCCTCTCAGATGAAAACAACGCACAACCCATCCCCATCAAAGACCCATACCCAGGAATCCAAAAAAGTGACCTCCTCGAATCATTCATCGCCTCCATTCAAGGAGAAACACCTCAAATCAATATCAAAGGCGAAGATGTCATCCGAATCATGGACGTCTGCCTCACCGCTCAAGACGCCCTAGAAAAAAAGAAAACCCTACCCGTATCATACTCACTCTAAGACACCCCCCCATGACTCCCATTCCCTTTGCAAAACCTCTCACAGACTCCCGCGAACAACAAGCCGTGCAAAGCGTCTTGGAAAGTGGGCAATTCGTTCACGGACCCAAAACCGAAGAATTCGAAAAACAATTCGCTCAACGTGTCGGAACACAGTATGCCGTCGCACTCTCAAGCTGTACCGCCGCTCTCCATCTCTCCCTCATGCAACTCGGAATCTCTCAGGGCGATAAAGTCATCGTTCCCGCTATGACACATGTCGCCACCGCTCATGCCGTCTCCTTGTGTCAAGCCACACCCCTCTTCGTCGACGTCTCCCCCCTCTCAGGAAATATCAATACCCACATCCTCGAAACCCTCAATGACCCCTCCATCAAAGCCATCATCCCCGTACATTACCTCGGACTCCCATGCGATATGGAAGTCATCTCTCATATCGCTTCCCTCAAAAATTGGCACATTATCGAAGACTGTGCTCTTGCTCTTGACGCTTCCTTCCACGAACAAAATGTCGGAACATTCGGTATAGCAGGGTGCTTCTCCTTCTATCCCACAAAACATATCACCTCCATCGAAGGCGGGATGCTCACCACCAACGATCCCGAATTCGCAGAAAAAATACGAAAAGCACGTGCCTTCGGTTATGACAAGTCCCTCAACGAACGAAAAACTCCCGGACTCTACAACATCAAAAGCCTCGGACTCAACTGCCGTATGGACGAAGTCCGTGCCGCCGTCGGACTCGTGCAGCTCGAAAAACTCGACGCCTTCCAACAAACCCGAAACGTCAACTTCTCCATCCTCAAAAAAGGACTCCAACATATCTCCAACATCCACTCCTTCCCCAACACCCTCGGAAAAAGTCTCTCCTCACATTATTGCTTCAATATCGTCATCCCTGATTCCTCACCTCGCGAACCCATCATGAACGCTCTCAAAGAAGCCGGTATCGGCTTTTCCGTCCATTACCCTCAAGCCCTACCCCTCTCAGAATACTACCAAAAAAAATACCAGCACAAAATCGAAGACTTCCCCGTCGCACACTGGCTCGCTCATCACAGCATCTCCCTTCCCGTAGGACCCCATCTCCGCCCAAACGATCCCGAGTATATCGTCCAAACCCTTACCCCCATCCTGGAAAGAACTTCCCCATGAACAGCACCCCCATGAACAACGACAACATAAGAAAAAACCTCTCCGGAGAACGAATCCTCCTCGTCGGAGGCGCCGGCTTCATCGGACACCATCTCGCTCTCTCCCTGCGATCATACGGTGCTGACGTCATGGTCTCCGATAACCTCATGGTCAACCACCTCGTCAATCACCTCTACAGCAATATCTCTCCCATCCAACGTTCCCTATACCGACTCTTCCTCGAAACACGTATCGACCTCATGCGCGATGCCGGCGTCCACCTCAGAAATCATGACGCCAGAACCTTCGGAGAACTCTCCCTCGACTTCGACGAATTCTCTCCTCACAGAGTCGTCCACCTCGCAGCCATCTCTAGTGCCGTCGAAGCCAAAAAAAATCCAGGCATGGCTTTCGACCTACAACTCAATACCCTACGCAATACACTCGAACTCGTCCGACTTCATAAAGAACAACCCAAACAAATCATGCTCCTCTCATCCAGCACCGTCTATGGCGATTTCTCCACTCCCGAAGTCAACGAAAATACACGGCCTCAACCAAAAGGACTCTACGCAAATATCAAATATATGAGCGAACGACTCCTCCGTGCCTACAGAGACCACTTCAATATCGGTTGCACCATCATCAGACCGAGTGCTCTCTACGGTGAACGATGCGTCTCCAGAAGAGTCTCCCAAGTCTTCATCGAAAACGCCCTCTCAGAAAAACCTCTCCCCATCGAAGGCGGAGGACAAGGAAAACTCGACTTCACCTCCATTCACGACCTCATCGACGGCATGGTGCGTGCCCTCGCCTTCTTCCAACCCCGATCCAATACATACAACATCACCTTCGGACACGCACGATCCATCGCTGACATCGCCAATATCGTACGAGAAGTCGTTCCCAACGCCATCTTCGAAGAACGACCCGCCGCTCCCGATAAACCCATCAGAGGAACGCTCTCCAACCTACGCGCGCGAGAACAACTCGGATTCTCTCCCTCATTCCCCATCGATACAGCATACAAACTCTACTGCGAAACCTACAAAAACCTTTGGCATCAGGCCCAAAAATCTCTCTCATCATGACACAAAAAAATCCAGGCGGAATCGCTGTACTCGCACGCATGGACTCCAAACGCTTCCCAAAAAAAGCAATCCAACCCCTCCTCGGAAAACCTCTCCTCTCTTGGAGCCTCACGCGACTCTCTTCCCTGCCTTTCCCCCTCGTTCTCGCAACCTCTCAAAGAAGCATCGACGAACCCCTCGTCTCACTTGCCTCATCCCTCTCTATACCCTCCTTCCAAGGACAAA
>CAKMZR010000157.1 GCA_929200455.1 uncultured Alphaproteobacteria bacterium
CAAAGCCACGCTTCGACGCTTCCTTCTCCCTCATCAAAATCAACGCCGCCGCTCCGTCGTTAATTCCAGACGCATTGCCCGCCGTCACAGAACCTTCCTTGTCAAAAGCCGCTCGCATACCCGCCAAACTTTCCAACGTCACGCCCTTACGGGGATGCTCGTCTTCCGATACCACCACATCACCCTTCCGACCCTTAATCGTCACACTCACAATCTCATCAACAAACTTTCCCTCTTCCATCGCCCTTTCCGCCTTGTTCTGAGAATTGCACGCAAACTCATCCTGTTCTTCGCGCGTAATACCCCAACTCTTCGCAATGTTCTCCGCCGTCACACCCATATGATAACCATGAAAAGCATCACTCAATCCATCACTCAACATCGAATCCACCAAAGACGCTCCCCCCATCTTCGTCGGCGTGCGAACCTGCAACACGTGCGGAACTTTGCTCATACTCTCCTGACCCCCCGCTACCAAAATATCCGCATCTCCCAACAACAACGACTGACTCGCCATCGCCACCGTGCGAAGACCTGAACCACACAACTGATTAATCTGAAGGGCCGTCTTCTCAAAAGGAACACCCGCATAATGCGCCGATTGACGCGCAGGATTCTGTCCTTGACCCGCAGACAAAACCTGTCCCATCAAGACCTCATCCACCTCACCACCCTCAATCCCACTCTTATCCAACACTCCCTTTATCGCTATCCCTCCCAAATCACTCGCCTTCAACGAAGACAATCCTCCCAAAAAACCTCCCACAGGCGTCCTCTTTGCCGCCACTATCACAACTCCATCCATAAAACCAAAGTCCTCCTCTCATTCTCTATTATAAACTCTCGCAAAAAAGAAATTCCCTTCTCGCGAATTCTTGCTATCATGAACGAATCGCTACCTTTCGTCAATCCCCTACACCTTGTCTCTCTCCCAATGAAAAACACAAAATCAACCCTATTCCAAACTCTCTAAAACCTCATGGACCACAATCTCTTCTCCCTATTCCCCTCTTCCGACCTCGTCTTCATCATGGGCTTACGACGATCAGGGACCTCTTGGATCCAGTCCATTCTCAATACACATCCCTCCATCGTCACACGAATCGAAGATTCCGCCGAAGACATCGTGCGACTCCTACGAACTTCCCTCAGCAGCTACAATAGAACTCTCAAACAACGCGCCTGGGAAAATGACCAGCTCGAGAATGTCTCACTCCATCCCAGTGACGACTTCCACCAACTCGTCCGATTCTACTTCGAAATCACCGCAAAAAATACTCTCGAAAATAGCGACAAAAAAAAATCTCAGTTCGTCGTCTTCAGAGACTTCTCCCTCTCTTCCTACTTCGGACTCTTCGCAGAACTCTTCCCTCAGGCACGCTTCATCTACGTCATCAGAGACCCAAGAGATGCCGCCATCTCCACCTGGTACCACCACAAGCGTATCGATGACGGATACGAACAAAAAACAGGAAACCTACAATATCACGCCAGAAATTACGCACGCGAATGGGTCAAAGACTATAACCGCGTCTTCTTTCACCCCTCCGTCAATAACGTAGCTTGGCATCTCGTGCGGTACGAAGACCTCTTCAATGACTTCGAAGAAACCGTCCAAAAACTCTTCGAATTCCTCGACATCAAAATCAAAAAATCAGACCGTATCGCCAAAATACAAGAGTCCACAACTTTTTCTAACCTCACAGACGGACGCAAAAACGGACAAGTCGACGAAAACGCTTACCTCAGAAGCGGAGATACAAATATATGGCAAGATGAACTCGAACAAAGAACCGTCGATATTATGGACGCCATCTCTCATCGACACATGCAGTCCCTCGGATACCACCAAGAAACAGAAGAAGAACAAAATCAAGAAGTCGAAGAAACTCCTCCCCTCGTACGAAAAAATCTAAAAAAACTCGCTTCCAAAAAATCATAACAAAAGCTCACCATGTCCACTCTCGTCCTCAATGCCGGATCCTCTAGCATCAAATTCGCACTCTTCCAATCTCAGGACATCTCAAAACCATACCTCTCAGGGCAAATAGAAGGTATCGGACATAACGCTTCCCTCATTATCAATGACCAACAAAATCTTCCCATCTCTTGCTCAGACCATAAACAGGCCATCCAAATACTCCTCGAAACCCTCAAAACAAAAATATCTTCCCCCATCTCAGCACTCGGACACCGCGTCGTTCATGGGGGCGAAAAATGGTCAAAACCTCTCCTGCTCAACCCAAAAAACCTTAACCACCTTAACACTCTCATCCCTCTCGCTCCCCTCCATATGCCTCACCACATCAATGCCATTCAAGCGTGCTTCCACTCCATGCCCGGTGTCCCTCAAGTCGCTTGCTTCGACACCGCTTTCCACCAGTCTCAACCCCCCGAAATCACAACGCCTCCCCTACCCCAAGAATGGCAACACCTCAAAAGATACGGCTTCCACGGACTCTCTTACCAACATATCGTTCGACACCTGCCCTCACTCCATAACGACAAACTTCCGCAGAAAATACTCGCCGCACACCTCGGAAATGGTGCCAGTCTTTGTGCCATCATCAACGGAAAAAGCTTCGCCACCACCATGGGATTCTCTACGCTTGACGGACTCATCATGGGCTCCCGATCCGGAGCTATCGACCCAGGAGTCCTCCTCCACCTCCTACGCGTCGAACATATATCTCCCGAAACCCTCCACCACAAACTCTACCACCAATCAGGACTACTCGGACTCTCTCGTGGCCTCTCTTCCGACGTCCGTACACTCTCAGAATCCAAAAATCCTCACGCCGCTTTCGCACTCAAAAAACTCGTCTCGTCCCTCACCCAACACACCGGCGGACTCATCGCACTCATGGGCGGAATCGACGCCTTCGTCTTCACAGGTGGCATCGGAGAAAACGCTCGGCACATCCGACAACAACTCATCCAAAATCTAAACTTCCTCGGACTCAACCTCAACAACGCCCAAAACCAAAAATCAAAAGAAGGACTCATCTCAAACCCCGAAGACACCATCCCCATCTTCATCGTCAACGCAAACGAAGAAGCCGTCATCGCCTCACTCGCACTCGAGTGCATCTCCTCACACCAAAAGTCCTCGTAAACAACTGTAAGCCTCGTTAATCCTCTTAAATACCTCCTCAGAACCACGATCACCCCTACGCAAATCAGGGTGGTGCTCCTTCGCCAACTCCTTGTAACGACCCCTCACAAAATCCCTCAACCTCCCCATAAATGCAACCCTGTCCTCATCCCACTTCAACCCTCCCTCACCCATAAGATCCGCTACATCACTACGTCTCACACCCAAAACATCCAACCAACGTACCGCCTCAACCCCCAATATATGTCCAAAAAAACTCTCCGAGGGATGACCACCCTCGCCCCTCCACTCCTCCACCCTCAAGTCCGCGTGCAAACCTCCCACCCGATACAACGTCTCCACATCATCCGCACGACGCACTGACGCCCTCAATGAACTCACAACCTCCGCATCACTCATACCCGCAAAATAATTCCAATTCCGGTTGTACTCCTTCACATGCTCAAGACAAAACCAATAGTAATCCCTCAACGCCTCCCGAGAACGAGGAGCCCTGTACAAACCCTCACTCTCGCAACATGACCTATCACATAACTTCACTTCTTCCATCAACCTTCCTCACACCCACCCAAACCTTGAACCATAACGCCCAAAAAATCAATACCCATAAAAACTTCCCCACATTGACTTTCCGAAAACAAAACCCTACAATCGTCCCATACGCAAAAAGTTCTCAGGAGGTTTCATCATGGTCATAAACAACCGCATGAAAACTATCGCCGAACAACACTCCGTCGGAATAGTCGGCTCCGTCAATCCAGACGGAACCCCCAATGTCTCGCCAAAAGGAACCATGGTTGTACTCGACGAACACACCATCATCTTCGCTGAAATCGCTTCACCCCAATCCCTCGCAAACATCAAAGAACGTCCATCCATCGAAATCAACTTCGTCGACGTCCTCGCTAGACGCTGCTTTCGCGCAAAAGGTAAAGCAGAAATCCTCACCAAAAATAACAACGAATTCAAAAAACTCTTCCACCACTTCCAAAAATGGGAAAGTCTTACAGCAAAAATTAACCACATCATCCGACTCAATGTCGAAAAAGCATCCATCGTATCCACACCCGCATACTCAGTCGGAGAAACAGAAGAAAAACTCGTCGCACACTGGAAAAATCATTTCGCTAACCTCTAGGATAGGCATTAACTGCCCGCTCATATCCCCAGAAAAAATGAGAACATAGAAGCTTGCCTCTGTTCAGATTGCCCCTCACCTTGAAAAATTTACACATCCT
>CAKMZR010000158.1 GCA_929200455.1 uncultured Alphaproteobacteria bacterium
ACCCTTCCGTTGCCCCCCCTTCCGTTGCCCCCCCTCCCGTTGCCACAAATACATGCGGATCCAACTCATAAACCGCCTTTTTCGCCGTCATCTGTCCCTCGCGAGAAGACACAAACACTTCATCCTCCATCACCAACCTATACACCTCAGGACGATGCAACAAAAATGAACCCGTATCATCATCAGATGCCAACGCTTCTCCATCCAACTCCCTATAGTACACCAACACGCGCTCCGCTTGCACCACGTCTCCTTCTCGACTCAGAGTCACTTCCCCCTCCGCCACATAAAGACCCTCCTTCTTACGCCACTCAAACGTCTTCTGTGCCACAAGATTAATCTCAGAACCTCCCAATACCTGACCCCTCACCTCCCCAAAACCAAATAAAAACAAAAACAATACAAAAAATACCATAAACCTCATAAAGACTCTCCTTTCCGACCAAATGACATCTCTCCCTCAAACACCAACTCGTCCTTCGCTATGTCCCAGTACGCTGAAGACGCCTCAAAAAACCAACCGTCTCCGTAACGTCCCTCCAATACCCCAGGAAGCTCCACGTGCTTCGTCTTCACATTCACCACTATCTCTTCCGTCTTAATGTCAAATTGATCCCCCTGCCATACACGACACCCTCCCAACATATGAAAAACTCCCTCCTTCTCACTCCACGCCGCCTCCGGAGCATAAAAAGATAAACTCTCTCCCTCCTCATCAAATATCGTCACCCGAGCGTTACGCAAATAAGCCAAGTCAAACAAACCCGACGTCTCCTCGTTCTTCGCCACTATCTCCTCCACGTCAAGCCTGTACGACCAGCCATCCTCCGTTTGCGACTCATGCGATAGCCTGGAACCTACCGCACTGCTCTCCGTCTTCGCCTCCCCCCTCCACACTTCCGGCGATTCCCTCACTTCCTCCACCACATACCACACACTCCAAAGAACCACCCCAAATGAAAAAGTCACAAGAATCCTCACAAACCAGCGAGTCAGTCTCAAACGCCTGTAAAGAAACTTATCATATCCATCCCCTAAAACTACGCCCCGTACCATCTACTCTCTTCTCCATCTCTCTAAACCCCACTCCTTATCTATGGGAAAATATATCACTATCAGACCATCCCCTCAAATCTAATTCCACTCTCGTCGGCAAAAAACCAAAACATTCACGCGCCAACTCCTCGCGACCCTCCCTACGCAACATCTCCAAAAGTATCCTATGCAACTCTTGTAAATGCAAAACATCTCCCGCCGCATAACGGTATTGATCCTCAGACAAATCACTACGACCCCAGTCAGACATCTGCTTACCCTTGTCCAAATTCAAACCCAAAAAATCACGACACAAATCCGACAAACCATGATCCGATGTATAGGTCCTCACAAGCTTCGACGCTATCTTCGTACAAAAAATAGGCCCCACCCGTACGCCCAAGTCCTTCAACACTATCCCCATGTCAAAACGAGCAAAATGAAATATTTTCGTCACACGCGAGTCCGTCAAGACACGACAAAGACGAGGACAAGTGCCTCCTCTATCCTCCCTCTTCACCATATGCACATCACCGTTGGGAAGTCCCACCTGCACCAACAACAAGCTATCCCTCACAAAACTTAAGCCAGACGTCTCCGTGTCTACAGACAAAACACCACACGAAGTCAACTCATCCACCAAATCATCACTCGGCAAATCGTCCACGTGTACCCAAATCTTACCCTCCACTCCTGAAATTTCTCTCTCCATAACGCCTGTTTTCCTTCTCACTCACAATGGTGCCCAGAAGAAGACTCGAACTTCCACGAGGTCGCCCTCACAGGTACCTGAAACCTGCGCGTCTACCAATTCCGCCATCTGGGCTCACATGTGACTCTACACATTATAGCTCCACCATACAAGTGCCACCCACACAAGTGCCACCCAAAACTAACCCTCCAACCACTCCCTCTCCACATCTCGCAACCTGCCGCTCTCTATACCCTTCCTTATCGCTTCCATCAAACCCGTCATAAACCTAATGTTATGGTATGTCAGCAATATACCGCCCAAACTCTCGCCCACGCGCAGCAAATGATGAATATACGCTCGGCTATAGCCTCCCCGACAACACTCTCCGTCACACCACGGGCTCATCACTTCCTGATCATCACGAAAACGCGCATTGCTCATGTTCAGACGACGCTCTCCCCCCTTCACCAACGCCCAACCGTGACGCCCTATTCGCGTTGGCGAAACACAGTCAAATGTGTCAATCCCGCACCTCACCCCGTGGAATATACTCTCAATATCTCCTATTCCCAAAAGATGCCGAGGTTTCTCCTCTTGCAATCCCTCACAAGAAAAATCTACAACCTCCCTCATCTCCTCGCGACTCCCTCCCAAACAACCCCCAACCGCATAACCAAAAAAAGGAAGTCCATTCACAAAATCTACAGAACGTAAACGCAAATCCTCATACACGCCTCCCTGCACAATCCCATAGAGTCCTTGCCGACACAAACCCCGAGATTCCCTCGCAGATTCCCCGCGACAAAACTCTTCGTAACTCCGCAAAGCCCAACGGTGCGAAAGCTCCATCGACAGTTCCGTGTACCTCTTGTCGACATGATACGGTGTACACTCATCCAACACCAAAATAATATCCGAACCCAGTGATCGCTGAATCTCTATCGAACGCTCAGGAGTAAGACCCAGTCTCTTGCCGTCTAGGTGCGAGCGGAACACCACACCCTCCTCATCCTTCTTCACAATCAACGAATTCTTATTGTGTCGCTGACCCTTAATCTCTCCCGTCACAGAACCAAATCCTAACGAAAAAATTTGAAATCCTCCACTGTCCGTCAACATCGGTCCTCCCCAACCCGTGAACTTTTGAAGGCCTCCGCTCTGCTCCACCACCTCCTCACCCGGCCTCACCATCAAATGATAGGTGTTCCCCAAAATTATCTCAACACCCAGACTACGCAAATCCTTCACGCCCACGCCCTTTATCGCACCACGCGTTGCACAGAAAATAAATGCCGGCGTCTCCACCCTGCCATGGGGCAACGTCAAGACACCTCTACGCTCTCGACCCTCTCGCTTGCCACATGCCCCCAACGCAAATCCCAAATTATCTCCAGCCGCCCGCAACCTCAAACTCCCTCTCTTCTCACTCTCTCTCCCCATACAGGCATCACACACGCTATGTAGACTATCGGCGTGTCCAAGAAGGCCACCAACACCCGCAAACCAAACGTTCCCAAAATATAAGTCACGATCACCGTCTCAAGAGGAAACGGATCCGGATTCAACACTACCCACGCCAATATACTAAAAATCGTACTGTCCACAAGGGACGACATAATCGTCGAAACATTGTTACGCAACCACAAACGACGACCCAACATCCTCCTACGTAAACCCTCAAAAATCCATACATCCAAAATCTCACTCACCAAAAATGATACCATACTCGCCACAAAAAATTGCGGCAAAACCTTAAAAAGAACCTCTATGCTCTCATGGGCTTGATACACTTGCTCGCCCTCCGACGCCACGTACGGCGGAAACGCTATCGTCACATTCATCCATACCACCCACACAAAAAATCCCACAAATCCCATCAAGACACCCCGCAGTGCACTCCTTGCTCCATACCTCTCACACAGAATATCCGTTGCCAGAAAAGTCGTCGCAAACAATACCGTTCCCAACGCCACAGGCTCTCCTCCCATCAATCCAAAGGATACCACCTTCAATACCTGCACATTCGCTCCCACAACCGCCAGAACAATCACACCATACAAACCCACCTCGCCCAGCAAAAAATGCATCAACAATAAACCCCCAAACGCCACCAACAACATCACCAACCACATCACCTCACTCGGCATCGACTGTCCCCACAACACCAAACTTGATACGCTTTCCATTCCCTGTCCTTCCTATTCTCTGCACCCCCCATCCTAAAATCTCTTCACACCTTCCAAAACCACGTCCAACTTATGGCACACTTCTTGCTTTTTACCCATAGGCGTGGCATCATGTCCATGTTCTCCCTTGCGGAACCCTTCAGGGTTTATAACACACTTTAAACCCTTTGCCATACCTTTCAACCCTATATTTCAAAAGGTGCATCATGACTGTATTCGGACCCATAAATGACCTCTTCTCCAGTAGAGAAGACAGAATCAGACTCCTCGAATCTCGCAATGTCCAACTCGCAAAACTCGACAACTTCTCACAAGCAGAAAACCTATTCAACAATTCCGTCGCTCAAGCCAAACAATCCCTCTCTCAACCAAAAAATGAAACCACCCTCGCGCAAAATCCAACCGCAACCCCCGCTCCAACCCCCGCCTCCTC
>CAKMZR010000159.1 GCA_929200455.1 uncultured Alphaproteobacteria bacterium
AACCCATCGTCACCGCCGCAAGCGAAGTCGCAAACGGAACCCTCGATGACCACTTTCCTCTCGTCATCTGGCAAACAGGCTCCGGAACCCAAAGCAATATGAACGCCAATGAAGTCATCGCCAATCGTGCAAACGAAATCCTTGGACATCCCCTCGGAGAAAAAAAACCCGTCCACCCCAATGACCACGTCAATCGTGGGCAATCTTCCAATGACACCTTCCCCTCCGCTATGTCCATCGCCGCTTCCCTCGTCGTCGAAAAAGACCTCATGCCCTCCCTCTCCTCTTGCCTCTCCCTCTTCTCACAAAAAATACAAGAATTCCAATCCATCATAAAAATAGGACGCACACACACCCAAGACGCCACGCCCCTCACACTCGGACAAGAATTCTCAGGATACGCCCAACAAATCTCCTACGCCATCAACCGACTCCAAGCCGCCTCTCCAAGATTGCACGAACTCGCCCAAGGCGGTACCGCCGTCGGAACCGGCCTCAATGCTCACCCCCAGTTCGCAGAAATATTCGCCCAAAATGTCTCCCAAATCACCGGAATATCCTTCTCTCCCGCTCCCAACTTCTTCGAAGCCCTCGCCGCTCACGACGCCATGGTCGAAATCTCCGGTACACTCAATGTCATCGCCGTCTCCTTCATGAAAATCGCAAACGATATCCGATTCTTAGGAAGCGGTCCCCGATCCGGTCTCGGAGAACTCATCCTCCCCGCAAACGAACCCGGATCCTCCATCATGCCAGGAAAAGTCAATCCCACCCAATGCGAAGCCCTCTCCATGGTCTGTGCTCAAGTCATCGGAAACCACACCGCCGTTTCCATCGGAGGCTCCATGGGACACTTCGAACTCAACGTCTTCAAACCCCTCATCATCGCTAACGTCATCCGATCCGCAAGAATTCTCAGTGACGCCGTCAAAAGCTTCTCAGAACACTGTCTCGCAGGAATCAAACCCGATACACAACGCATACATGAACACCTCCAAAGATCCCTCATGCTCGTCACCGCACTCAACCCACACATCGGTTACGACAACGCCGCAAAAATCGCAAAAAAAGCTCACGAAGAAAATCTTTCCCTACAAGAAGCAGGAATCTCCCTCGGACTCCTCACAGAAGAACAATTCAAAAAATGGGTCGACCCCGCAAAAATGACCGGAAACTCCTAAAAACAACCTCCACCCAAACGCCTCCATCCGAACGCCTCCATCCGAACGCCTCCACCCGAACGCCTGCACGCAAAAACCAGCCCTTCGCCACACCTAGCCTTTCAACACGCCGCTTACAAAGACATTGCGACCATACTTCCGACTCTCTACATCCTCCAAACCACTCCCACGCACAATCTCCTCACAAGACGCCGCCTTTACCCTATCCACCTCCAAGACCAAGCGACCCCCCTCTCGCAACCACCCCCGATCCCGTAAACGCAAAATCGCCGAACCATAAAAATCACAACCATACGGCGGATCCATAAAAACCACGTCAAAGCCCCTCTCGTCCCCACCAAGCTTCAACACATCTCCCCTCACCACTCGGCAACCAGGCAAACCCACAAGACGAATATTCTCATACAATCCCTCACACGGACTCTCTTCCACAAAAACCACCTCTTCCACCCCCCGACTCAAAGCCTCCAAACCCACACTCCCCACACCTGCACACACATCCGCAAAACGCTTATCCCTCCCTACCCCCCCCGACCATGAACCTTCAGTCAAAAGCATAAAAAGTGCCTCCCGACCCCGATCTGATGTCGGACGCACACCTTGCGGCACCCTCCCTCGCAACACAAGGCCACGCCTCAATCCCCCTATAATCCTCATCCTACCACTTCCGCCTTCCCACCCTCAGCCTTCCCACCCTCAGCACCTCCCAACCTCACCTCCAAATCCCGCAACACATCATACACCTCTCCACGCCCCAACTCCTTAAAATCTCCTCCCCGCAATCCCCCCAAGTCCACAACCCCATAACCCACACGCACAAGACGCGATACCTCACAACTGTAAAAACCCAAAACCTTCCTTATCTCCCTGTTCTTCCCCTCCTCCAAGACCATCCTCACCCACTTGTTCTTTCCCTCCGTGCCCTCCCGCTCCAACACAATACCCCGATACGATACCCCCTCTATCTCCAAACCACGCAAAAAAATCTCCTCAGCCCCCTCAGGCAAATCACCGTACATCCTCACACGGTATGTCCGCTTGCAACCCTGTTGAGGATGCTCCAACAAACGAGACAACTGACCATTGTCCGTCACCAACAGCAAACCCTCACTCGCATAGTCCAAACGACCCACAACCTTCTGATTCCTCAAATCCTCAGGAAAATAATCAAATACCGTCCGACGATTCTGCGGATCCTTATTCGTCGTCACGCAACCCCGAGGCTTGTAAAATCTCCACATACGCACCGTCTCCAACGACAACAACCGCTCACCGTCCACATATATCTCTTCACCCTCATCCACCATCCTCGAAACATCCTTCACAACCTCTCCCGAACCATCCGTCACACGACCCCCCAAAACCCAAGTCTCCGCCTCGCGACGACTCGCCAAACCCGACGCCGCTATCCTCCTCGCTATCCGCATCCTCCCCCAAAGCCCAAGCTTACGGCACAAAACCCCTATCCTCTTCTCCAAACGCTCTCCTCCCCTCCTACGCACAAACCCCTTGTCCGCCTTTTCTCCCTTGCCCATCTTTTCAAAGTCCTTCTTCACGCCCGCACCCATACCCGTACCCTCCTTCCTCCTTCTTCCACATGCCACTCCAACTTCAAACCCTCCACTGAAGCCAACATCTTCACAATACCCACACCTTCTCCCTCTCCCTCAAAATGACCCGTCTCCACTTCATTCGTCACAGAAAAAAATCCTTCACCCCCACACGCCACACACACATCCCCCTTACCATGCACCACCCCATTCATCACAAGACCAAAAAGAATCTCTCGCCACAACACACGACTGCCCTCCCCCTTCTCATCAATTCCCGACACCACCACACGACGGTCCTCCAAACCCTCAAACAGTTCCGCAACCTCTTGTGCAACCTCTCGAACCCTAATCTCTTCCCGCTCCCGCTCCCCGCCCCTCGATACCCTCGATACATAAGAAAGGCCGTCCAAAACACCCACAAGATAATGTCCAAACAATACCGAATCCCTCAAATGCTCATCGCCCTCCAACTCCGGGTGCGTCCACACCAACTGCTCACAGCCTCCCAACATCACACAAAGACCCGTCTTCATCTCATGCACCAAAAGTCCCAAAACCTTACCCACATCCTCGCTGCCCATCACCTTCTCAAAATCCATCTTCCTTTTCCCTCTCTCTCCACTTGCCCCCTCCTGATTCGTCGTCTATCATAGAACGCGTCTATCACAGAATAGCCAAACGCAATCCCCTCACCCACCGACAACAGAGACTCTCATGGCAGGACATTCAAAATTTAAAAACATCATGTACAGAAAAGGAGCTCAAGACAAGAAGCGTGCAAAAATATTTTCACGTATCGGTCGAGAAATTACCGTCGCCGTCAAAATGGGCGGCGGCACCGAACCCCAGTCAAACCCCAGACTCCGAGTCGCTCTCAGTGCGGCTCGCAACGAAAATATGCCAAAAGATAATGTCGAACGGGCCATAAAAAAAGGAAACGCTTCCGACGCAAACAGCACACTCTACGAAGAAATTCGCTACGAAGGTTACGCTCCTTGTGGCGTTGCCATTATGGTCGAGACCATGACCGACAACAGAAACCGCACCGGAGCTCAAATACGTTCCATCTTCTCAAAAAATGGCGGATCCTTGGGAGAAACCGGATCTGTCGGCTACATGTTCGCGCGAATCGGGGAAATGTTCTTCCCCTCCTCCATTCCCTTCGACGACATCCTCAATGCCGCCCTCGAAGCCAATGCCGATGACGTCTCAGAGGCAGACGACAACCTCTATCGCGTCACATGCCAGCCAGACAAACTCCACCAAATCGCAGACGATCTTGCCTCCGCTCTCCAGCAGGAACCTCGCGGAATCGCTCACGTCTGGAATCCCCAAAACCTCGTGTCCGTACCCAGCGACAAGGCTCTTTCCGTCCTCAACCTCATCGAAACTCTCGACAACCACGACGACGTCCAGCTTGTCTCTTCAAACTTCGACATCTCAGAAGAAGATATGAAAAAAATTACACCCTGAAACCTCCGCTCATCTCCCTCTATACAGGTTTTCCTCATTCACCCCTAGCACATATCCCTAATCCCTCGAAAGTCCTCTCATGATGATCGCCGGCTTCGACCCAGGCTTAC
>CAKMZR010000160.1 GCA_929200455.1 uncultured Alphaproteobacteria bacterium
ATCCTAACCCTCCCCATATTTCATAAACCCACCCCAGATCTCATCAACGCCAAATCATCACGGTGCACCAACTCTTCCGCGTGCTTATAGCCCAAAATCTCCTCAATCTCCCCACTACGGTGTCCCATAAGTTTACGTGCTTCCTCAGAACCATACGCACTCAATCCCACACCCAATACCTTACCTCGGCGATCACAGACTCCCACCGCATCCCCTCTCAAAAAATTTCCTCTCACACCCACCACGCCCGAAGGCAATAAACTCTTCCCCCGACGCAGTGCAACTTCTGCTCCCTCATCCACCTCCAAAGAACCCTCACAATTCACCATACCACTCAACCAGTTCTTACGTGCCGTTCGGGGCTTCACCCGCGACAAAAATAATGTATGGCGACCCCCCGCCTCCAACACTTTCAACGGATTCTTTACATCCCCTCGGGTCAATACCAAAGAACATCCTCCCTCCATGCAATCCTTCGCCGCCCGCACCTTACTCGCCATGCCCCCGCGTGCATGCAAACCCCTCGGACCTCCCGCCAACCTCTCCACATCCTCGGAAACCTCCTCCACCACAGGAATATGATACGAACCCGAAGCCCTTGGATCTCCCGCATACAGGCCATCCACATCACTCAATACCACCAGTTCCCCTGCTCCCATCATCGTCGCGATTCTCGCAGCCAAACGATCATTATCCCCAAACCTCAAACGCTGCGTCGCCACCGTATCATTCTCATTCACCACCGGCACAATGCCCCTCTTCAATAACTCCGTCAAAGTGCCACGCACATTCAAATGACGCTCACGCTCCTCCGTATCATCTATCGTCAACAATAACATACCCACATCAATCCCATAAAACCCCATCACCCTCATCCACTCCCCTCCCAAAACTATCTGTCCCACAGATGCTGACGCCTGCTGCGTCTCTATCATACCCTTCCGAACCTCATCGCCCTTCACCACACGTTCCCAACCCAAAACGACCGCTCCCGAGGACACCACCAAAATCTCATGACCACGCTCCCTCAAATCCCTTACGTCCTCAGAAAATCCACGCAACCAGTCCTCTTTCACCTCACCTCTTTCCACATCCACCAATGTCGAACTCCCCACCTTCACCACAATCCTCTTGCTCCGAAATTTATAACCACTCCCTACCATGGCGACCAAGCCTCATCGCCTCTCTCAACAGATTCTCCCAACTCTTCCAGCACATCCTCTAGCAAACATTCCAACCCGTCTCCCCTCAAGCCCGATATCGCATAAACCCTACCCTCACTCAATTCTTCAAACATCTTCACGTACTCCACCTCCACGTCTTTCGGCACTTCATCCCTCTTGTTCAAAACCAAAAATTCTCGCTTCTCCGCAAGCTTCTCATCCACACTCCTCAACTCATCCCTCACAACGTGCCAATCCTTCAAGGGATCCAATGACGTCATGTCAACCACGTGCAACAACAAGCGACACCGCTCCACATGTCCCAAAAAACGATGTCCCAATCCCAATCCCTCACTCGCTCCCTCTATCAAACCAGGCAAATCCGCCATCACAAATATCTTCTCCCCGTTGTCCACAAGACCCAAGTGAGGATACAACGTCGTAAAGGCATAGCTTCCCACCTTCGTTTTCGAACCCGTACATCCCCTCAAAAGAGTCGACTTGCCCGCGTTCGGAAGGCCCAAAAGTCCCACGTCCGCCAACGACTTCAGTTCCAACGCATACCATAACTCCTCCCCCTCTCCTCCCTTCACACTATGACGCGGTGCACGATTCACAGACGTCTTAAATCTCGTGTTCCCATATCCTCCCAGTCCCCCCTCCGCCGCAAGATAATAATCTCCCTCCTTCACCAAATCCGCCAACAACATACCTCCGTCAGAACTCAAAATCTGAGTCCCCGGCGGAACCTTCAAAACTATATCCTTACCCTTGCGACCAGAACGTGTACGACCCTCACCATGTCCACCGTGCTCTGCTCGAAAATGTCTCTTCCTCATATAGTCCGCAAGCGTGTTCAATCCCTTGTCCACCTCTATAAGAATATTACCCCCGTCGCCGCCATCACCCCCGTTCGGACCTCCCGCAGGTATAAACTTCTCTCGGCGAAATGACACACAGCCATTCCCTCCCCTACCACTTGCCACAAATATCTTTACCCGATCCACATAACGCATCTCTTTGCCCTAATCACCCATAACCACCCGACAACATCTCCTCCAAACGAGAATACGCTCGACCCAATCCATAACGATCACCTTCCTCCAACATCATCACTTCGCGCAAACTCAAGTCTCCATCCAACAACAACGCCAAACTCACTCGCTCCTCATACAACACATCTATCAACATCACAAAACGTCGTACCCTATCAATACCCACATCCGACATCTTCGGAACTCCCTCTATCACAAACTTACCAAACTCTCGCGACAACTTAACATAATCACGTGAACCCAAAAATCCACCACACACATCATCAAACTTCAACCACACCTTATCCCCGTCTCGCCTCTTCGCCAAAAGACCACGACCTCGAGATGACAATCCCAAATAAACCTCGTCAATTCCCTCGCAAAAATCCCAACCCTCGTACACCGACTCCAACAAACCCTCCTCGCCTCGCACAAAACATAACGCCTCTCGCTCCTCTCCCACAAGACGGTAATCCTTATCTCCTCCCAAGTCCATCACATCCACATATCCCACCAACACATCTATAAAAGGCTCAAACAATTCCCTTTGCAGACCATGCTTATACAAGTCAACCGGCGCAACATTCGACGTCATCACAAGCGAAATACGTCTAGACACTATCACCTCAAAAACACGCCGAATAATCATCGCATCCGTAATGTCCACAATCTCCATCTCATCAAGACACAATACACTACACTCTCCCCCCAACAATCCATCCACAACCTCCTCCATCGCAAGCCCATCTTCTCCCCCCTTACGCAAAACCGTAAATCCCTCGTGAACCTTACCCATAAAATCATGATAGTGAAAACGCTTCTTGCCCTCCCCCTCAGGCAGACTCCCAAAAAACATGTCCATCAACATCGTCTTACCCCGACCCACGCCTCCGTGCAAATACACTCCTCCCCCTCCCACCTCATCCACCTGACGCCGACGCTCAGCACCCCCCATCCTCTTCATACCCTCCCAAAAAAACTTCAACCCACGCGAACTCCGACGGTAACGACCTCGCAACAACAAATCATCTCGCAAACTCATCAACTCAGACCTCACCTCCTCTTGACGCTCATCAAGAACTCCTGCCCCAACTTCCAAACCCGATTCCAATCTATCCATCATACCACTCCCATAAAATCCTTCAATCCCTCCCTCTCCCTATCTTCTCATACTTTCGCTCCCGCTCCTCCAAAAGCTTCTCACTCGGAATCTCCAATAACTCCAACAACATTCGCTCCACAGAATCTCCCACCCGCTTTATCGTCTCCTCAGGATAACGGTGTGCTCCCCCCACCGGCTCCTTTATCACCTCGTCCACGATACCAAGATTATCCCAGTCTTGTGCCGTCAACGACAGTGAAGACGCCGCTTGTGATACCGTCTCCGCTCCAGACTCCCTCCACAATATCGAACTCGCTCCCTCCGGCGAGATCACAGAATAATAAGAGTGCTCCAACATCATCAAACGATCCGCTACCGATATCGCTATCGCTCCACCTGAACCCCCCTCCCCTATCACCACAGATATATAAGGCACCCCCACCTCCAAACTCACCAATAACGACTGGGCTATCGCTTCTGCCTGACCACGCGCTTCCGCTTCCGCCCCAGGATACGCTCCCGCCGTATCAACAAGAGTCACTATCGGCAGCCCAAACCTCGACGCCAATCTCATCATCCTTATCACCTTACGGTAACCCTCAGGCTTCGGCATACCAAAATTATGCTTCACCCGACTCTCAACATCATGACCCTTCTCTTGTCCTATAAATACAATGCCATGTCCTCGAAAACGCGCAAACCCACTCACGATCGACGCATCCTCTCCAAAAACACGATCTCCACCCAAAAAAACCACATCCTCAAATAAACTCTCAATGTAATTCAACGCATGTGGCCTCAACGCATGACGCGACAACAGCACCTTCTCCCAAGGCGACAACTTCCCGTAAATATCGATAAGAACCTTCTCCAGCTTACCCTCAAGACGTGCCACCTCCTCCTCTATGTTCAATTCTCCACCCCCAGATGACAAGCCTTTCAGCTCCTCTATCT
>CAKMZR010000161.1 GCA_929200455.1 uncultured Alphaproteobacteria bacterium
GGGGTCCGATAGGACTTGAGATGGCACAAAGTTACCGGAGATTGGGTTCGAGGGGGAGTGTGGTTGAGATGAGCGGTATTATGGCGAAAGATGATCCTGAGGCTGTGGAAGTTGTGCGTTCTCGTTTGTTGGCTGAAGGATTGGAATTGCACGAGGGTACGCAAGTTGTGGGCGTGAGCAAGGGTAAGGGGGGAAAAGGTGTTATTTTGCGTGTGAAGAAGGGTGATGAGGAGAGTGAGATAGAGGGCAGTCACTTGTTGGTTGCGGTGGGCCGGCGTGCGAAGTTGGAGGGTTTGGGTCTTGATGAGGTGGGTGTGGTGACGGATCGTGGACGGATTGTGGTGGACGAGCGTTTGCGTACGAGTGTGAAGAACATTTATGCGGTGGGAGATGTTGCGGGTCCGTATCAGTTTACGCATATGGCGGGTTATCAGGCTGGTATTGTGATAAGGAATGTATTGTTTAAGCTTCCTGCGAAGGTGGACTACCATCATGTGACGTGGTCGACTTATACATCTCCGGAACTTGCGAGTGTGGGTATGAGCGAGGAGATGGCGAAGGAGAAACTGGGTTCGGGTGGCTATAGGGTATTGAGGTGGCCCTTTGAAGAGAATGATCGCGCGGTTGCGGAGCGTGAGCGTGAGGGATTTGTGAAGGTGATAGTGGACAAGAAGGGAGTGGTCTTGGGTGCGTTGATAGTGGGAGAGAAGGCAGGTGAGTTGTTGGGAGTTTGGAATGTGGCGGTGAGTGCGAAGTTGAAGATAGGATCATTGGCGGGCATGATTGTGCCGTATCCGACTCTTTCTGAGGCCTCGAAGCGTGCGGCGGGTTCGTACTATACGCCGAAGATTTTCTCGGATCGTGTGAGGAGCATAGTAAGATTTCTTGCGAAGTTTTAGGAGTTTAGGTGATGGAAGTATTATTTTTGGGGCAAGGTGTGGCGTCTAAGGGTGTGATGGTTCTGGTGGCAGACGATCGTGGAGGTTTGGATGGTGTATCGGATGGTTTGGGCGACGGTATATGCAAGAGGCTTGAGAAGCGTTTGAAGGCGTCAAATTTCCACAAGGACGCGAGTGCGTGTGAGATATTGTATGTGGGGGATGAGTTGAAGTGTCCGTGGATCGTGGTGGTGAAGGAACCGAAGACGAAGAATTCTCGAGAGGCTCGTATTTTGGGAGCAAAGGTTTACGCGACTTCGCTGATGATGGCGAAGAAGGGGGATAAGGTTTTGCCTGTAACTTTGCGTATGAGGGATATTGAGGGAGAGGGGGATGAGGGGAGTCTTTTGGATTTTCTTTTGGGATTTGTCCTGCGTTCGTGGAGTTTTGACAGGTACAAGAGTGATGAGGCGAAGGGGAAGAGGGTAGAGGTTGAATTGAGTGTGAGGAGCAAGGGTTTTAAGCTTTTGAGGGGTCTTTGGGGTCGCTATGAGTCCTTGTCGTTGGGGGTTGCGTTGACGCGAGAGTTGGTGAGCGAGCCTCCGAATGTTCTTTATCCGGAGACGTTTGCGGAGCGATTGCGGGCATTGGAGGAGGTGGGTCTTGAGGTGGAGGTGAAGGACGAGGAAGAATTGAAGAAGGAGGGTTGGGGTTCTCTTTTGAGTGTATCGCAGGGTTCTTCGCGTGAGGCTCGGGTTGTGGTGATGAGATGGAATGGAGGGGTTGATGGTGAGGCCCCGCTTGCGTTTGTGGGCAAGGGCGTGACTTTTGATACGGGAGGCATATCGTTGAAGCCTGCAGGCGGCATGGAGGATATGAAGTTTGATATGGGTGGAGCGGGTGTTGTGTGTGGTCTTATGAAGGCGTTGGCTTGTCGGAAGGCTCGGGTGAATGTGGTTGGGGTTGTGGGTCTTGTGGAGAACATGCCGAGTGGAGATGCGTTGCGTCCGAGTGACGTGGTGACGAGCTTGTCAGGTAAGACGATCGAGGTTTTGAACACGGATGCGGAGGGTCGTTTGGTATTGGCGGATGTACTGTGGTATGTGAAGGAGCAGTATTCGCCTCGTTTTATGGTAGATTTGGCGACCTTGACGGGAGCGATGATGGTGTCTTTGGGAACGCTTTACGCGGGATTTTTCTCGAATGACGGTGGATTGTCGAAGAGGTTGGAGGAATCGTCGAAGAGGAGTGGAGACAGGATGTGGCGGATGCCACTAGATTCTGGCTATGCGGAGGAATTGGAGTCGCCGATAGCGGATTTGAAGAACATAGGTCAGCGTTGGGGAGGAGCGATAACGGCGGCACAATTTTTGGAGCATTTTGTGGGCAAGACTCCGTGGGCCCATATAGACATAGCGGGCGTGACGTGGAACGACAAGGGGGATAAGGTGATGGGCAAGGGAGCGACGGGATTTGGGGTGTTGTTATTGGATAGTTTTGTGGAAGAGTATGAGAAGCGTAGGTGAGAGAGGTTAAGTTTTACCATTTGCGTCGTCGTGGGTTGGAATTGGGTTTGACGCGTTTATTGGAGTTGAGTACGGAGCGTGGTATTCGGAGTGTGGTGCGGTTGCCCGACGATGATATGTGTAGGTATTACGATGAGTATTTGTGGACGTACAAGGAGAATTCTTTTTTGGCACACGGGCTAGAGAAGGATGGAGATTTGTCGTATCAGCCTATATGTCTTACCTCGGGATTGGGAAATCCGAACGGTTCGGAAGTTTTGATGATAGGGGGTGGTTTTGTGGGGGGTCAAGATTTTGAGGGTTTTCGGATGGTGTGTTATGTATTTGGGGATGAGGATGTTGCACAGAAGAAGCGTGCACGAGAGGAGTGGGTTCGCTGTCGTTCCTTGATGGGTGTGGATGTGGGTGAGATGAGTTATTGGCAGGAGGAGGGGGGGAAGTGGTTATGCAAGAAGCACTTGAAGGAGGGGGAGGAGGCGTTGTCTTAGGGAGAGTCGGCAAGAGGGTGGTGGTTGAGGACGATATGTTCGAGGTGTTTTTGGAGGACGTGGGTATAGATTTGCGTGGTAGAGATGTCTTCATGCCCGAGTAGGATTTGGAGGGAGCGGAGGTCTGCTCCGTGGGAGAGCAGATGGCTGGCGAATGCGTGTCGGATGACGTGGGGGCTGACATTTTTTGGATTGATTTGGGCGGTGACTGTGAGTTTTTTGAGTTGTTTTGCGAATCCTTGTCGTGTAGGAAAAGAGGCGGCGTTATCAGAGGGGAAGAGGAAGGGACTATTTTTTCTGCCTTTTTGGGCGAGAAAGTCTTGTCGGAGGGGTAGGTATTGGGTGATGAGGTCGAGAATATTTTTGTGTAGGGGAATGAGTCGTTCTTTTTGTCCTTTTCCTTTGACGACGATCCATTGTTCGAAAGGGTTTTTTGCGGAAAGGGGTAGGGAGACGAGTTCTGATACGCGTAATCCTGTGGCGTAGAGCATTTCGAGCATGAGGATGAAGCGTATGGTTTTGAAGGGTAATTTTGAGATTTGACCGGGGCTATGTCCTTGGTAGGCGGCTTTGAGGAGTTGCAGGGTTTGGTCTTCGTTGAGGAATTTGGGTAGACTTTTTTTTGGAGGGGGAGGTAGGATTTTGAGGGTGGGATTATTTTGTCTTATATTTT
Source organism: uncultured Alphaproteobacteria bacterium (assembly GCA_929200455.1). Lineage (GTDB taxonomy): Bacteria > Pseudomonadota > Alphaproteobacteria > CAKMZR01 > CAKMZR01 > CAKMZR01. The sequence continues at coordinate 3,566 of CAKMZR010000161.1, forward strand.
CGTTGACGGTGAAGAGGAAGAATTGCCGTAGGGTGGAGACTTTTCTTGCGGAAGAGGAGGCTGAGATTTTTTTTGTGTGGTAGAGGTGGTCGAGCCATTGAGAGATTTGAGTTTCTGAAGCGAGATGGAGGGGGGTAGGTTGTATGAAGTTTTGGAATTGCGAGAGGTCAGAGAGGTAGGCACTGAGGGTGTGTTTGGAGGCGGCTCTTTCTGAGGAGAGCATATCGAGAAAGAGTTCGAGGGAATTATTCATGTTGGGGAGGTATTGAGGGCAGTCTGTAGAGGAGGTAATCGCGAGCGATGAGCATACTTTCGTGCTGGAATCCTAGGGTTTGGAGTCCTTTTAGGATGGAGACGAGGAGTCGAGGTGGGAGGGTATAGAGGGATGAGAGCATGAGGTTTGCGAGGAGGATTGCGTGTCCTGTTCGTTGATGTTTGACGGAGTCTAGAAAGAGGTTTGCGAGATAAGAGGGAGGTTCTTGTGTGGGAAAGGAAGATGTGAAGAGTGAGGGATTATTGTTGAAAAGCTGGTGTTGCAATGAGTTGAGGGGTGTGATGAGGGCTGGATTGTCGTGGAAACGCCAAGCGAAGAGAGCGAGGTAGGTATCTTGGGTGAGTAGGGATTTTGTGGAGGTGGGCAAGATGAGTTCGGGTTGGAGGGGTTCGAGGGGGGAGAGGGTATGGAG
>CAKMZR010000162.1 GCA_929200455.1 uncultured Alphaproteobacteria bacterium
GGGTGCGAGGAGGGGGGTGAGGAGGAGGGAGAGGAGGATGAGGGAGGATAAAAGTTTTTTCATGTGGGAACGAGGTTATGGATATGATTTTTTTATGGTGTGACGAAATTGGGGTTGGGGGAAAAGAAGCGGGGGGACGCTAGCTTTAAATAGGGTGAAAGAGAAGAGAAGTGAAGGATAAAGTGATTTTTTTTGTTTTTGAGGGTGTGAGTTCTAGCAATCTGCGTAATTGCTTTTATGGCACTGTCTTGCGAGTTCTTGAGCTTCTTCGAGTTGTGAGGGAGTGAGTTTTTGTGAGATTTCGTCTCTTTGTTTTTGAGCTTTTTCATTGCCGTTTGCGGCGGCGAGATTGAGCCACATATGGGCATGGACTTGGCTTTGAGGAATTCCTTGTCCTTCGTTATACATGATGCCGAGATTATATTGGGCATCGGGATGCCCTTGAATGGCGGCGAGGGAGAACCATTTTATGGCTTTTTTGAAGTCTTTGGGGATGCTTTCATCGTGTGAGTACATTCTGCCGAGATGGGCTTGAGCGTCCATATGGCCTTGTTCGGCTGCGAGGGAGTACCATTTTAGGGCTTTTTCGTAGTCTTGAGGGATGTTGTCTCCGTTGTAGTAGATCATGCCGAGATAGATTTGGGCATCGGTATAGCCTTGTCGTGCGGAGAGCGAGAACCATTTGAGGGCTTCTTTATGGTTTTGTGGGGAGCCGTGTCCATTTTCGTACATCCATCCGAGGTAGAGTTGGGCATTTGGTCTTCCATTTTTGGCGGCGAGAGAGAACCATTTGAATGCTTCTGTATAGTTTTGAGGTGTTCCGTTTCCGTTGTAGTAGATCATGCCGAGGTGTTCTTGAGCGTCTACATGGCCTTGTTTTGCGGCGAGATTGAGCCATTTTATGGCTTTTTCGTGGTTTTGAGGGATTCCATCTCCGTGGTAGTGCATGATGCTGAGTTCATATTGTGCTTTTATGTGTCCTTGTTCTGCGGCGAGGAGGTACCATTTGAGGGCATTATTTGGATTTTTTGGGACTCCTTCGCCTTTTTCGTACATCCCGCCGAGGTAGAGTTGTGCACTTGGATTTCCTTGACTGGAAGCGAGAGAGAACCATTTGAGAGCTTTTTCATAATTTTGGAGGACGCCATTGCCGTAATAGTACATTTTTCCGAGATTATTTTGTGCGTTACTGTTTCCATTTTCTGCGGCGAGAGAGAACCATTTGAAGGCTTGAGTATAGTCTTTTGGGACGTGTCTCCCTTCTATGTACAAGGTCCCGAGTAGGGTTTGGGAATCGGAGAGTCCTTGTTCTGCGGCAAGGGAGAGCCATTTTAGGGCTTTTTCGTAGTTTGGAGGCATACCGTTTCCTTCGAAGAACATTTGTCCGAGGAGTGCTTGAGCTTTTGTATGGCCTTCTTTTGCGGCAAGGGAGAGCCATTTTATGGCTTTTATGTGGTCTTTAGGGATACCGTTTCCTTGGTAGAACATGCCGCCGAGATAGAATTGGGCGATGACGTATCCATTTTCTGCGGCGAGAGAGAACCATTTGAAGGCTTTTTGGAAGTCTTGAGGGACTCCTTTTCCGCTGTAGTACATGAGTCCGATGAGGTATTGAGCTTCGGGGTCACCTGTTTTGGCGAGGGGTTGCCATTCGCGGAGTGCGGTATCGTAGTCTCCACTGATGTAGGCGGTGAATCCTTTTTCGAGGGCGGCATAGCCTTCATTGATGTAGGCGAAAAGTTCTTCTTGTGGGTGGGCAAGTTGTGGGTGGGCAAGTTTTTTTTGTGGGTAGGCAGAGAGTGTGGAAGTGCTTCCTCCGACAAAAAATAGCCATAGTACGATTACGGCAAAAAGCTTCATCATAAACTCCTTTATTTTTTTTTGTAAACAGACCTTGCTCTTTTTAGGAGAGTTGTTCCTCTATGCCTATGCTACTTGTTTTTTCTTGCGAGGGCAAGATGTTGTAAAAAAAGGTTTTTTTGCCTTGTTTTTGCCTTGGTATGGTGAGAGTTGTATGTATAAGCGAGGGTTTGGGGTTTGGGGGTAACATAAATGTGATTATGCTCTCTATTTTTTTATATTGGTCACAGATTTTTAATAGAGTAATTTTTTCTTTTTCTATGGGGTTGGTGTGATGGAGGGAGGTTCTAGGAAAATACGCATATTTATGAGAGTATTTTTGTTTTTGCGATGGGGAGGGGGTTGGGTTTTTGGAAGGGAAGTCTGGGAAGGGGATTTGAGACGGGAAGTTTTGGTGTGGAGGTTGTGATTTTAGGGACATTTTTGGTACTGGCTTTCGTAGCATAATCCGGTGAGTTCTTGTGCGTATTCGAGTTGAGAGGGTCTGAGGGTTTCGGCGACGGCATCTCTAGTTTCTTGAGCCCCTTCATAACCGTTTGTGGCGGCAAGGTTGAACCAGATATAAGCGGAAGCCTTATCTTGAGGTGTTCCTTGTCCTCTTCTGTGCATTCTGCCGAGACTGTTTTGGGCGTTAGGGAATCCTTGTTTTGCGGCGAGGGAGTACCATTTGAATGCTTTTTTGTAGTTTTGAGGTGTTCCTTCACCATTGCTGTGCATGAGGCCGAGATTGTATCGAGCGGTGGCCGCTCCTCGTTTAGCGGCGAGGGAGAACCATTTGAATGCTTTTTTATAGTTTTGAGGTGTCCCTAGTCCATTGTAGTGCATGTTGCCGAGATTGAATTGAGCGCCTACATGTTCTTGTTCAGTGGCGATTGAGTACCATTTGAAGGCTTTTTTATAGTTTTGAGGTGTTCCTTGTCCCTTTGCGTGCATGTTGCCGAGATTGAATTGAGCACCTACATGTTCTTTTTCTGCGGCGAGCGAGAACCATTTGAAGGCTTTTTTATAGTTTTGAGGTGTTCCCTGTCCCTTGAGGTGCATGTTGCCGAGATCGGATTGAGCGTGTACAACCCCTTGTTCTGCGGCGAGAGAGTACAATTTGAAGGCTTTTTCATAGCTTTTAGGTGTCCCTAGTCCTCGTACGTGCATGATGCCGAGATAGTATTGAGCGGCTGCATCTCCTTGTTCTGTGGCGAGTGAGTACCATTTGAAGGCTTTTTGGAAGTCTCGAGGCGTCCCGTATCCATCGTGGTGCATTCTGCCGAGATAGTATTGAGCGGATGCATCTCCTTGTTTTGCGGCGAGGGAGTACCATTTTATGGCTTTTTGTAAGTCTAGAGGTGTCCCGTATCCCTTGTGGTGCATTCTGCCGAGATAGTATTGAGCTTCAGGGTTTCCTTGTTTTGCGAGGGGTTTGAATTCTCGGAGAGCGGTTTTGTAGTCACCGGAGATGTAGGCGAAGAAACCTTTTGTGGAATCTGCTGCGAAGGCAAAGCCTCCGGCGAGTCCTCCGACGAGGAAGATGCCTACCAGAATGATGTTTACAAACCGCATGATGTTTTCTCCTTTTTTCCTTCGAGATTTTTCTCCATTTTAGTTATTTTTTGTTCTGATGCAACAGAGTTGTGTGGTGCTGAAGAGGACTTGAGACTGGAAGTTTTGGTGTGGGGGTTGTGATTTTAGGGACAATTTTGGTACTGGCTTTCGTAGCATAGTCGGGTGCGTTTTTGAGCTTCTTCGAGTTGAGAGGGTGCGAGGTTTTTGGCGACGAAATCTCTAAGTTCTTGAGTGTTTTCATGACCGTTTGTGGCGGCGAGGCTGAACCAGATATAAGCGGAGACCATATCTTGAGGTGTCCCTTGTCCTTTTCCGTGCATGAGGCCGAGATTGTATTGAGCGTTAGGGAGTCCTTGTTTTGCGGCGATTGAGAACCATTTGAATGCTTTTTTATAGTTTTGAGGTGTGCCTTGTCCATTTACGTGCATGAGGCCGAGATTGTGTTGAGCGGCTACATATCCTTGTTCTGCGGCGAGAGAGAGCCATTTGAAGGCTTTTTTATAGCTTTGAGGTGTCCCCTGTCCATCGCGGTGCATGGTGCCGAGATTGTATTGAGCTTGAGGGGTTCCTTGTTTTGCGGCAAGGGAGAACCATTTGAAAGCTTTTTTATAGTTTTGAGGAGTTCCGTGTCCCTTGTCGTACATGATGCCGAGATTGTATTGAGCGTTTGGTCTTCCATTTTCTGCGGCAAGGGAGTACCACTTGAAGGCTTCTTCATAATTTTGAGGTATGCCTTGTCCATTGTAGTGCATGATGCCGAGATTGTATTGGGCGTCAGAGTAACCTT
>CAKMZR010000163.1 GCA_929200455.1 uncultured Alphaproteobacteria bacterium
TTTACGTTTTAACGTGGACACCCGTCAAAGTCTTGTGGTGATGTTGAACAAAGAGGTTGAGGTTGAGGTTTTGGAGAACACGCCGTTTACGCGTTACTTTGTTTTGCGTGGTCGAATAGAGAGGGGAAGTTTGTATAAGGATTTGCGAGAGCTTGGTCTTTCTGACAAGCTGGTGATATCGTTTATAGATATTTTTGGTTTTGACGTAGACTTTCAAAGGGACATCCATGCGGGCAATGAGTTTATGGGAGTATTTGGTGTTTCGTCGATTGAGGGAGAGGAGCAGGATTCTTTGATTTTGAAGGCTTCTTTGGAGAGTGGTTCTGGTAGGCATACCTATTATGGCTATGAGTTGGAGGGTCGTCAGTATTTTTATGATTCTGAGGGTAAGAGTGCGAAGAAGGCATTGATGCGTACGCCGATATCGGGGGCGAGATTGTCGTCAGGCTTTGGTTATAGGAAGCATCCGATTAAGGGATTTGTGCGTAAGCATCAGGGTGTTGATTTTGCGGCACCGTCTGGTACGCCGATTTATGCGGCGGGAGATGGTGTTGTGGAGAAGGCGGTTCATGCGGGAGGTTACGGCAAGTATGTGATTCTTCGTCATGGGAACAACTACAAGACTCTTTATGCCCATATGAGTGGATTTGGTCGTGGGGTGAAGCGAGGTCGTAGGGTGAGGCAGGGTCAGGTGATAGGTTATGTGGGTTCGACGGGACTTTCGACGGGGCCGCACCTTCACTATGAGATTCACAAGGGGGGAAAGAAGGTGAATCCTTCGACGCTTCGTCTGCCGAAGGGCAAGGCGATAGATGGAGACAATTTTGATGATTTTGTATCATTTGTGGATCGCCTTGATGATGTGACGTTGGGCTTGGAGATGGGTAGGGTGGTGGAGTTGGGTCGAATAGAGGGTTACAGGGGCTATGAGGGTTTTCTTTTGTTGGAGAAGGGAAAGGATTTGGCGAGAGTTGAAGGAGGGTTGGGGTAATGGCTTGCCGAGTGTACTAAATCTTTGTACACTTGTGCGGGGATGGGGTTAAGAGCCAGGTTTTTTGTTGATGATTCCCAATTACATATCTTTATTTCGTTTGCTTTTTGGAGTGTTTATTCTTGCGTTGCTGCCGAATTTTCCTCTGACGACATCATTTTTGGTGTTGATATTGTTTGTGATGCTGGTTTCTGAGATTTCGGACATGGGGGACGGTTATCTTGCGCGGAAGTGGGGACAAGAGACGTCGCTTGGTCGTTTATTGGATCCGATGGTGGACTGTGTGTATCGATTTTTTGTATTTTTGAGTTTTGCGAGTTTGGGTTGGATGGGAGTGTGGGTGTGTGGAATATTCTTTTTGAATTATGTGCTTGTGGCGTATTTTCGAGGTTTTGCGCAGGTGATGAGGGTAGATTTTGGTGGAGCGCGTTTGAGTGGTAAGGTGAAGTCGGGCGTGCAAGCGTGTGCACAGTTGCTTTTGGTGATGGTGTATGTGTTGTACGGAGAGGGATATGTGGTTTATGAGGATTGGCTTTTGCTTCGGGATGTGTTGGTATGGATGGCGGTAGGCGTGACGGTAGCGGCGACGATTGATTATATCTATTATTTTTACAGGTTGGCGTTGAAGAGTACGTGATAGATTTTTTTATGGACTTGGGAAGGAGCAGGGCGTTGGGAGATTATAGGGATAGGGAGGGAGGAGATGAGGTTGCGGAGGAGTTGAGGGCGCATTTGCGTCTTGAGGCGGAGAGGTTGGGTTTGGACGGAGAGGATCATCGTGCGGGCCGGCAGGCATTTCTTGAGTTTTTTCGGACACTGACGGGTTCGAGACTTTTTGCGTTATTATTTTTTTTATTGATAACGGTGATGGGTGGAGTGTTGTTGTTACTTTTTTCTGAGGAGGTTTTGCCGTCTGGTCGTTTTCCGATGTTGATGTACGGGGTGACGGCGTTGTTTGTGCTGATGACGTTGGTGGTGGTTGTGAGGTGGGTAGACATATGGTTGATTCGGAGGAGCAATGAGGCGGGTTCGCACTTGCAGGCGTATTTTGCGGTGATGTTTAGTGTATTTTCAGCGGTGCCGATTGTGGTGGTGAGTTTATTTTCGTTATTATTTTTTGAGATGGGCGTGGACAGATGGTTTTCTGGTTCGGTTGAGAAGGCGGTGGATTCGAGTTCTGAGGTGGCACGGGCGTATGGAGAAGACAGGTTGAACAGGATAGGGGTGTCTGTTTTGGAGACGGCACGTAACATAGAGTCGCGTTCTTTGAAGACGGAGGAGGATATGGCGAATGTGTTGGCGTTGGGAAGGTTTGACGAGGGATTGGTCTTTTTGTTGCACCCGACTGGGGAGCGAGAGGTTGTTGCGCGTCATGGGGTGACATTTTTGTTGGAGAACGAGGAGATAGACGGTGAGGCGTTAGAGAATGCGAAGGAGGGTGAGCCTGTGATATTTTCTGATTTGGAGAAGAACAGGGTACAGGCGTTGGTGAAGTTGCATGATCCGCGACAATTATTTTTGTATGGTGTGGATTATATGGATGAGTCGGCGATAGAGTTTGTGAAGAAGACGGAAGAGGCGGTGTCGTCATACAAGGCATTGAAGGAGAGTCAGGATAGGGTGAAGGTGACGTTGATAGGAGCGTTTGGAGCGTTTTCTTTGATGTTGGTGATGTCGTCGGTGTGGTTGGGATTGAATTTTGCGCGTTGGTTGGTACAGCCGTTGTCGCAGTTGTTGTTGGCGACGGGCATGGTTTCGCAGGGCAATTTGTCGGTGAGGGTGAGGGAGGAGGGATCGTCCCTTGGAGAGATAAAGAATTTGATGCGTGCCTTTAATCACATGACGGAGCGTCTTTACAGTCAGCAACGGGAGTTGATGGAGGCGAATGATGTATTGGAGGAGCGTCAGCATTTGATGGAGGGCGTATTGCGAGGTGTGAGTGCGGGTGTGATGGGAGTGGACAGGGAGGGTCGTGTGAGTTTATTGAATCGTCAAGCGGAGAGGTTATTGGGGGAGGAAGTTGAGGTGGGTAAGAGTTTTGGGGAGAAGAAGGATGAGTTGTCGCTGTTGGTTCTTGGGACGTTGAATCGTCTTTATTTTGACGAGGAGGTCTTGCCGTTTGAGAAGACGTTGAAGAGGGATGATGGTAAGGGAGGTAAGGTCTTGCAGGTGAGGATGTTTCCGTCATTGATGGAGGGTTTGGAGGAGGAGGGGAGTCGGGAGTTGGTGGCGTTGGTGGTGACGATAGATGATATTACGGACTTGGTAGCGGCAGAGCGAGAGGCGGCGTGGTCGGATGTTGCACGTAGGATAGCCCACGAAATAAAGAATCCGCTGACGCCGATACAGTTATCGGCAGAGCGTCTCCGCCGCCGTTACGAGAAGGAGTTATCGTCTGGTCGTGAGACGTTTGAGGAGTGTATAGAGACGATCATCCATCAGGTGGACAGTATTCGGAGTATGGTGGATGAGTTTTCGAGTTTTTCGCGGATGCCGCATCCTGTATTGAAGAAGGTTTCGTTGGTAGAGATAAGCCGTCGTGCGGTATTTTTGCAGTCGCACGGAGACAAGTTGAACAGTTATGATATGGAGGTGGAGGAGGGCTTGGACGATGTTTTGTCGGTTGACAGTCGTTTATTGGGTCAAGTGATGACGAATGTGTTATTGAATGGATGTGAGTCGATAGAGAGGCGTCGTGGTTCTGAGGAATCTGGAGAGTTTGAGGGTCGTATTGTGGTGAGACTGCGTGGAGAGGGAGATGTGGGCGTGGTGATAGAGGTTGAGGACAATGGTTGTGGTTGGGATTCTGAGGTATCAGGAGGCACTATGGATCGTTTTATGGATGCGTACACGACGTCTTCTGAGGGGGGTCGAGGATTGGGATTGTCGATTGTGCGTCGTATTATGGAGCAGCATGGAGGGAAGATAAAGCTGTCTGAGGTCGCGGGGGGAGGAGCGTGTATTCATTTGATTTTTTATCGGGAGGACGTGGGAGAAGAGTTGCAGTGATGGAGAGAGAGTATGATATTTTGGTGGTGGATGATGAGGCATCGATACGCCACTTGTTGTCTGGTATATTGGAGGACGAGGGTTACCGGGTGGGTTCTGTGGGTACG
>CAKMZR010000164.1 GCA_929200455.1 uncultured Alphaproteobacteria bacterium
ATGTGGTGTTATATGGAGACGCTGACGAAGGATGGTGAATTGAGGGGTTGGATGATGAGGTTGGATTCGTGGGACTTGCCTTGAGTTATCTTTGGATGGCAAAGGTGGAGGTTTTGGAGCTGGTGAGATATTTGCGAGGGTGGATTCTGGTGAGCGTGATGGGATGTGGCGTTATATAGAGGTGCTGACAAAGGATGGTGAATTGAGGGTTGGATGAGGAGGTTGGATTTGTGGGGCTTGCCCTGAGTTATTGTTGGATGGCGAAGGTGGAGATTTTGGAGCTGGTGAGATATTTGTGAGGGTGGATTCTGGTGAGCGTGATGGGATGTGGTGTTATATGGAGACGCTGACGAAGGATGGTGAATTGAGGGGCCGGATGATGAGTTTGGATTTGTGGGGCTTGCCTTGAGTTATTTTTGGATGGCCAAGGTGGAGATTTCGGAGCTGGTGAGATATCTACGAGGATGTTTGGGGTATAAATTGTGGTGATTTTTTTATGCTGTAGGCAAATTTGGGAGATTTTCGCTATCTTTTAGTTCTTCTTCTTCTCTTTCTCTTTCCATTTCTGCTTCGGCCATGGCGATTCTTTGTTGGGCTTGTCGTCTACTTTTTCCGATATGTTGGCCATCGATGGTTGCTTGTCTTTGGATTTCTTTTTGTTGTTCTTTTATGGCGACCATGGTTTCTTCTCGTGCGACTTGTACGATATTCGCTCTTCGAATTTGAAGAATTTGCGGTAGAAGCACCTAATTTTGCCTCGTATTCTGTTTTTTTCGTCGGCTTTGTATATAAATGGTGGTGATTTTTTTTATGTTGTAGGCAAATTTGGGGGATGTTTGTGTTTGTTGGTCGAGGGCTATTTGGTGAGTGTGATGGGATGTGGCGTTATATAGAGGTGCTGACAAAGGATGGTGAATTGAGGATTGGATGAGGAGGTTGGATTTGTGGAGCTCGCCCGGAGTTATTTTTGGACGGCAAAGGTGGAGATTTTGGAACTGGTGAGACATCCGTGAGGATATCTAGGGTATAAATTGTGGTGATTTTTTTATGCTGTAGGCAAATTTGGGAGATTTTCGCTATCTTTTAGTTCTTCTTCTTCTCTTTCTCTTTCCATTTCTGCTTCGGCCATGGCGATTCTTTGTTGGGCTTGTCGTCTACTTTTTCCGATATGCTGGCCATCGATGGTTGCTTGTCTTTGGATTTCTTTTTGTTGTTCTTTTATGGCAACCATGGTTTCCTCCCGCGCGACTTGGACGATTCGCTCTTCGAATTTGAAGAATTTGCGGTAGAGGCGTCTAATTTTGCCTCGTATTCCGCCTTTTTTGTCGGCTTTGTATATAAATTGTGGTGATTTTTTTTATGTTGTAGGCAAATTTGGGGGATGTTTGTGTTTGTTGGTCGAGGGCTATTTGGTGAGTGTGATAGGATGTGGCGTTATATAGAGGTGCTGACAAAGGATGGTGAATTGAGGGGTTGGATTTGTGGGGCTTGCCTTGAGTTATTTTTGGATGGCCAAGGTGGAGGTTTGGAACTGGTGAGACATCCGTGAGGAGATCTAGGGTATAAATTGTGGTGATTTTTTTATGCTGTAGGCAAATTTGGGAGATTTTCGCTATCTTTTAGTTCTTCTTCTTCTCTTTCTCTTTCCATTTCTGCTTCGGCCATGGCGATTCTTTGTTGGGCTTGTCGTCTACTTTTTCCGATATGTTGGCCATCGATGGTTGCTTGTCTTTGGATTTCTTTTTGTTGTTCTTTTATGGCGACCATGGTTTCCTCCCGCGCGACTTGTACGATTCGCTCTTCGAATTTGAAGAGTTTGCGGTAGAAGCGTCTAATTTTGCCTCGTATTCCGCCTTTTTTGTCGGCTTCGTATATGAGTTGGGAGATGTTTTCGTCGATTTCTTCTGTATCGATGTTTTGGTCGAAGAGTTCCTCTGCGCCTTCGCCGACGTCGATTCCCCATTCTTTTGCGAGTTGGATTTGTCTATATTTGGCGGATCGTATTTGGATTTCGTAGGAGACTTGCAGGTATGTATCGACGATGGAGGGAATGATGAAGTAGATGAACCATCCAAAGAGTGCGGAGAGATAGACAAGAGATACGGGCAAGAGCTGATTGAGGATGTCGATAGCTCCTTGGGTGGAGTTGTCTGTAGTCCAAAGTTGCCAACCGAGTCCGAAAGTGGCGGAGAGGTTGATGTACCCGACAGTTCTTGCGGCGAATTTTGAGGGACTTTTTTCGATGAGGTGAGCGACGATGGTGGGGAGCATACAGAAGAAGAGCAGTATGACGGTGGGGAAGAAGATGATTCCGATGATGGGAGCGAGCAACCATCCGATGAAGTGGCTTCGCACGGATATGGTTTGTTTGATTCGCTCGATGCGGGAAGGATTTTTATCTGAGGAGAGAGAGTCTGCCATGGTATTAGGAGCGGTTTGGGGTTAGAGGAGTTCGATATAGAAAATGATGGTGATGGTCATGACGCATCCGAGGATGCCTGCGATTCCGGAGGAGACGCGTCCTCCGGTGATTTTTGCTTCTTCTGAGCGATTTCGGATGAGTTTTTCGAGTCTTTCTATGGAACGCGAGACCTGTTTGAATTCGACTTTAGCGATTTCGAATCCGGTGAGGTCATTTTCGACTTCGTTAGAGTCTGTAGCGGAGCTAATGACTTCATTTAGGGAGCCGAGTTGGGCGACGGAGAGTGTGCGTTGGTGGAGTCGATTTCTATTTTTTTGTCCGAAGAGTCTGTGGAGAGTGGGTCTAAGGAAGTCTGCGGCGACCTTACAAAGAGCGGGCAGTTCGTGTTCTCCTGCAGATTCTTGTAGAGCGGCGAGGACTTTGACTTGTTGGAATCGTGCTTGGTCCGGGTCGATGGCGCTGTCGATATTTTGGAGTTCTGATCGCATATCGCGACGGGATCGGTTGACGATGAAGGCGGCGATTTCTCTATCGATGAGTCGTTCTTGTAGTTTTTTTGGTTGGGTTTGCGAGAGTTTTTCCAGGGCTTGTAGGAGTGAGGGTATATCGAAGACGTAGAAGTTTTCGGTGATGGGAGAGAGGCAGTTGAGTCCTGGATTGAGGTAGTATCGCGCGCTTTCGATTCCGCCGCCGATTCTTGTGATTCTGTGTTCTTTTCTTGTATCTTCGATGGCGTTGATATCTTTTTGGAATGGAGCGAGGGAATCTGGATAGATTTCTGCCCAAAAGGGGATGAGGTCGGAACCGATGATTTGCAGTACGGACTGTTCTATATTTTCGTTTCCGTTATAGAAAGCGAGTATGCCGCCGAATCCGTCGATCATGGAAGAGACATGAGGAGAGCGGAAGGGTCCTTTAGGGTCGAGAGCGGTGATAGAACGGAGAAGGGTTCTGTCGTGATTTGCGTTGACATCGGGGTTCATCCCTATCTTTGCGGATCTGAGGTTGTGACTGAATTCGCTGTCATGGATGTAGCGTCGAAGCCAGATGTCGAGGTCGCCATTGACGATGGGTTCTTTGCTTTCTTTCCAATTTTCTGCGATTCCTTGGGCGAGTATTCTCGGGTTGAAGTAGTCTTTTTGGTTGATGGTGAAAGGATTTGTGGACTTGGAGGGAACGGGGTGCATACGTAGGGAGAAGTGTTTTCCGCCGATCCATTCTGCGAGTTCTTCGGACCGCCACCGAGCGGATGGTTTGTCTTCGAAGCAACCGTGGAAGAGTTCGAAAGCCATACGAGAGAATTCCATATCGCCGACGATGGTTTTGAAGGAACCGATAGACATTTTGCTGTGAAGGATTTCTTGGTCGGACATGGTGTGGCAGGGAAGGTGTCCGATGAGGAGGCTCATGTAGGTGACGGCAAGTGCGTAGATGTCGTCAGCGGGCAGGCCATGACCTCGTCCTGCGGGCATGGCGAGAGCGGATTCTACGCTTTCGCATACGATGGGTTGGTTGATAGCGGGAAGGGAAGAGATGGGTTCACCGAGTATAATTTTGGTACGATTTTCGTCTCCGTAGAAGAGGTTCGTGGGTCGTATGGCTCTGTGTGT
>CAKMZR010000165.1 GCA_929200455.1 uncultured Alphaproteobacteria bacterium
CGCGCGGTTGTTGGCTGTTTTGGGGCGGGGGTGGGGGAGTTGGAGGATGGCGTGGGATTTGAGGAGAGTGTGTGTGGGTTATGACATGAACATGCCGCCGTTTACGTGTAGGGTTTCGCCGGTGATGTAGGAGGCGTGAGCACTTGCGAGGAACATAGCGGCATGAGCGACATCTTCTGGAGTTCCCATACGTTTTTGGGGGATTTGTGCGAGGATGGCGTTTTTGACTTGTTCGTCGAGATTTTGGGTCATGGGTGTTTCGATGAATCCCGGAGCGATGCAGTTGATGGTGATTCCTCTGGAGGCGACTTCTCTTGCGAGAGATTTTGCCATAGCCTCCATGCCGGCTTTAGAGGCGGTATAGTTGGCTTGTCCGGCATTTCCGCCGTGGGCGGTGACGGAAGAGATCATGATAATTCTTCCATATTTTTTTTTCATCATGGGTTTGAGGGCGGCCCGGGAGAGTTCGAAGGCGGCAGAAAGATTGACATCGAGGACGTGGTCCCAAGCGTCATCGTCCATCCGCATGAAGAGGTTGTCGCGTGTAAGTCCGGCGTTGTTGATGAGGATATCGACGGAGTCTCCTAACATTTCGGCAGCTTTGTCTATGAGTTGTTTTCGTTCTTCTCTTTTGTTGAGGGCGCAAGGCAAGACGTGGGCGTGAGAGAGTTTTGCGGCGAGTGTTTGGAGTTTTTCGAGGTTGGTTCCGGAAAGGACAACGTGAATTCCTTGTGAGTCGAGTTCTGTGGCGATAGCGGCACCGATTCCGCCTGAGGCTCCGGTGATGAGGGCGGTTTTGGGGGTTGAGGTCGGTGTATTCATGATGATGGGTTTCCTAGGGGTTAGAGTTGGGGGGTGGGTTGAGAGAAAGTCGGTAGGGTTTAGGGTTCTTGAGAAGTGCTATTTTCGAGGATTCGCAAGAAGTTCCAGATGTCTTCGGGCGTCTCGATGGCGTGTCGTTGGAGACTTCGATCGATTCGTGCGGTCAGGCCGCTAAGGACTTTTCCGCATCCGAGTTCTACGATTTCGTGGAAGTTATTTTGAGCCATCCACAAGATAGATTCTCGCCACCGCACGCGACCACAGATTTGTTGGATGAGGAGGGGGAAGATGGTGTACATATCTTGAGGTGGGGCTGCTGTGACATTGAAGACCACGGGACAGAGTGTGGGTGTGAGGGGTGTGGTTTCGAAGATTTCGGACATGACGGATTCGACGGGACGCATGAGGGGGGAGTGGAAGGGAGCGGATGTATTGAGGGGAATGGCGCGTTTGCATCCATTGTTTTTGGCTTGTTCGATAGCTTCTTCTACGGCATTTTTGTGTCCGCTGATGACGATTTGCCCTGGAGCGTTGTCATTGGCGATGACGACCACATGATTTTGAGGGTCTTGAGCGGAGATGTGTTCCGTGATGGTTTCGAGATTTTTTTCTTCCATCCCGAGAATGGCGGCCATGAGTCCTTGTCCGGGGGGGACGGCTTCTTGCATGGTTTTTCCTCGCAAGCGTACGAGGCGTGCGGCATGTTCTAGAGGCAAGGCTTGGGCAGCGACAAGGGCGGAATATTCCCCAAGGGAATGGCCTGCCATGACGACATTTTGGGAGGCCAAAGTGTAGCCCCATTCGCTTTCTAATACGCGAAGGACTGCTGTGCTTGTGGCGAGGATGGCGGGTTGTGCATTTTCTGTGAGGGAAAGTTCTTCTTCAGGACCTTCTGTCATGAGGCGGTAGAGGGGTATATTGAGCGCGTCATCGACTTCTTGAAACACTTGGCGTGCGACGTGGTAGTACTCTGCCAAAGCGCGTCCCATCCCGACTGTTTGGCTTCCCTGTCCCGGAAAGACAAAGGCTCTCCGTACGGGGTTGTCTTCTTCCTCTTCTTTTTTTGAGTGTTCCTCATCATGTGTCATGGCGTGTATGTTGTCCTCCTATTAGATTTTGTGTGTGCCTGTTTTTGTGTGTGCGTTTCTTTTTGGTCCGTTTCCATGTTCCCTGAGAGTTGTCTGCGTTGGCGAGTGCTTGTGTTGAAGAGTGTTTGTGTTGGCTTGAAGGTTCCAGACAGGTTTTTCTTGAATGAATGTGAATCTCAGCTTGTGCTTCCAGACTTTTCGCTAAAATGTTGAAATTTTTTCTCAATCCCTTTCCACGCATCGGCATCCGCAGGAGCCGTCCCCTTACGGTTAATATTCGGCCATTTTTCGGCGAAAGTCCTGTTGTGCTCTATCCACTCTTCAGCCCCATTCTCCGTATCAGGCAGGATGGCATCCACAGGACACTCAGGCTCGCATACGCCGCAATCAATGCACTCATCCGGATGGATGACGAGCATATTCTCTCCCACATAAAAACAATCCACAGGACAAACCTCCACACAATCCATGTACTTGCAACGGATGCAAGCCTCTATCACGACAAAAGTCATAAGGTCTCTTTCTTGACGATTCTCTTTTTCTTTGTCCTCTGTTGAGGAGGATAAGAATTGATAATAGATTATAGGGAGAGGGAGGACAAAGCAACCTTTGAGTGGGCGGGATGATGTTTGTGGTTTGGAGAGGGGTGCCTACGAGGGGGGTTATGAGGGAGGTTATGAGGGTGGTGCCTACGAGGGGGGTTATGAGGGTGCCTACGAGGGAGGTTATGAGGGCGTCTGCATGGAAAGGAGTCTGTCCTTGATGGTCAAGAGGGTATCGCGGGAAGACTGATCGTAAGGGGTGGGAAAGATTTCGATGGAAGGATACCAGTACGCGTCGCCTTTTTGGTGTTGCCATAGCCACTCGTGACCGGGATTTGCGACGATCCATGCGGGTTTTCCAAGGGCTCCTGTAAGATGAGCCAAAGCGGTCCCCGGAGAGATGACAAGCGTAAGAGCATTGATAAGGGCAGCAGAGTTGATGAAACCTCCACTTTCGTCGAAGGAAGGGTCGGGAATGAAGACATTTCTGAGAGCAAGCCATTCTTTTTCATCATGAGAGAGGTCTCGTTGTAGGGAGACGAAGGAGAGCGAGGGTATAGAGAGGAGGGGTTCGAGGTCTTCAAGAGGGAATCCGCGGATTCGATTGTCGAGGAAGGGGAATCCTCCCCGCCATGCGATGCCGATGGTGGGTTTGTGGGCGAACAAGCGTTTCCAAGAAGGGACTTCGGTGACATCGGCTTTGATGTAGGGTGTATCGAGAGATCGAGGATTTCGGTATTGGTCTGTGAGGAGAGGCAAGCTTCCGAGGGGGCACCAGCAATGAGGGGTGGGTGTATCGTGAGGGGGAGATTCTTGATTTTTTGGCCATAGGTATTCTGCGAATCCTGAGGATCGTGCGAGAGGTATGAGGTTTTGGGGGCACCGCAGGATGATTTGGTGTTTGGGTAGGAATCGGAGGAATCGGAGGAAGAAGAGGGTTTCTGCGGTTCTGGGTTCTGTGTCGATGAGGAGGATACGGGATCGGAGGGGTTCCCCTTGCCAGACGGGTAGGGTGGGAGATTGGAGGTGTAGCCCTGCTTTGAATCGCCATTCATATTCCATCCATCCTCTTTTTGTATTTTCTGAGGAGAGGAAGTGGTGTGCGAGCCAGTAGTGAGCGGAGGGGTCGAAGGGGTCGAGGCTTATGGCTTGGGTGAGGAGGGATTCGGCTTCTGATGTTTCTTCTATGATGGAGAGGGTGCGTGCGGCTCCTGTGTGAGCGGGAGCGTGTTTGGGAGCAAGGCGTATGGTTTCGCGAAAGTGGAAGAGTGCGTCGATGGGGACATTCATTTTGAGGAGGAGAGTTGCGATGGTGTAGTGTGTGGAGGCTTCTTGAGGGGCGATTTCGAGGGCAGTGATGAAGGCGTCGAGGGCGGCTTCATCATTTTGCCATGCGTCGAGTGTTTGTCCGAGTGCGAACCAGAGAGTCCATATGTGAGGAGCGGTTTTGAGAGCTTTTCGCAAGACGGCTTCTGATTCTGCGAGTCGTCCGAGGTGTCTAAGGAGGATGGAGAGGTTGTTAGCGGCGGTGATGTCGTCTGGTTTTCGTGCGAGGATTCCTCTCCATATGGTGGAGGCT
>CAKMZR010000166.1 GCA_929200455.1 uncultured Alphaproteobacteria bacterium
GCCCAGACCCTCACCCCATACGCCCGCTCCTTCCATGACAGATAGCCCACAAAATAGGCTTTCCCTTCCTCTCTTCCTCCGCATCAGCCCGCCCGCGTGGGCCGCAGCCCTTAGACGATTCTCCTTCTTCCCACGATCCCTCTACGGACGTACCCTCCTCATCCTCGTCCTCCCCGTCATCCTCCTCCAATTCACCGTCGGATTCATCTTCTACGGAAGCCATTGGAATAACGTCACCAATACCGTCGCCGTCTCCATCGCCGGCAAAATTCATCGCCTCATCGATACCATTCAAGCCGCTCCAGAACGCTTACCCCAAGTCATCTCAGAAGCCAAACGCTACGACAACCTCAACGTCTCCTTCAAAGCCGGCGAATTCCTACGTCAAGACACACCCTCCCACAAAAATATCTTCACCAGCGGCTTTCGCGACACCATCCTCATCGACAACCTGCACCAAGCCCTCAGCAAACGACTCAAACGACCCTTCCAAATCTCGTTTGCCAACGACAACAACCTCAGCATCAGCGTTCAGTTCGCCCAAGGACTCTTCACTTGCCTCGTACCCCCTCAACAACTCCTGGGATCCACCGTCTACATCTTCCTTCTATGGATGATCGGGGCTTCCCTCCTCCTCTTTTCCGCTGCCGCCCTCTTCCTCCTCTACCAAATCAGACCCATAAAACAAGTCGCAGAAGCCGTCGACCTCTTCGGACGTGGCGTCGAACACATCGCCCTCCCTCATGAAGGCGCCCTCGAAATCAAACGTGTCGCCCAAGCCTTCGACAATATGAAACGACGCATACAATCCCAACTCAGACAACGATCCGATATGCTCATGGCCGTCAGCCACGACCTACGCACTCCCCTCACCAGAATCCGACTCGAAACGGCCATGATCCATCAAAACCTTTCTTCCGCTCCCATAAAAGCCATCACAAACGACATCAAAGACATGGAACGCATGATCGAAAGCTACCTCACCTTCGCCAAAGGTGAAGGCGAAGAACATTCCGTCCCCCACGATATTTGCCTCCTCACCCAAGAAGTCGTCACCCCTTGGCAAAGAAGAGGACTCAATATCGACCTCCACCACGAAAAAAAACTTATCGCTTGGATAAAACCTCTCGCCATGAAGCGGTGTCTTGACAATATTGTCGGAAATGCCGTCAAGTACGCACAATCCGTCCGAATCAATGTCGGAAAACGAGGCGACCTCCTCATCATCACCGTCGACGACAACGGACCGGGAATTCCAAAAAAAGAGAGAACCGCCGTTTTCAGACCCTTCTACAGAACCGATGCCGCACGCACCGACTCTTCAGGAACAGGACTTGGCTTGAGCATCGCTCTTGACATCACCACCGCTCATGGCGGCACCATCAATATCGAGGACTCACCCTTAGGGGGAACCAGAATCATCATCGCTCTTCCTCTCTAATTCTCTTTCCCATTTGCTTTTCCTCTTTTTTTCCCTTACTCTAGGAACCAAAGGTGCCTCGAGGGAGCCCCTCTCTCAGAAAGCTTCTCTCTTAGAGAGCTCCTTCTCGCACCGTCCTTCAAAACCAAAAAAAGGTCACCTTAAATGGATATTCGCTTTACAGGAAAGCAGGTCGATACCGGGGAATCTCTTCAGGCTCACGTACAGGAATCTCTTTCCTTACAGATGGACAAGTATTTCACCGAAAAAGAAGCTCATGCCCATGTCGTCATGACGCAACAGAAAGGTTTCTTTCAGGTCAACATCCAAATCCACATCAGCAAACAAGTCATGGTCAGTGCAAAAGGGAGTGGCGGCGATGCTTATGGAGCCTACCATGAAGCCTTAGAACACATCACAAAACGTCTCAGACGCCACAAAAGACGCTTGAAAAATCATCGCAGCGAACACAAAAACGAAGAAACTATCGAAAAAGGGCGGCATTATGTCATGGAACTGCAGCCTCTCGTAGCCGACGAAAACGAAGCTCTTCAAAATACAGAAAAGCATGACGAAGACCCTCCTCTCATCATCGCAGAGATGGATAATGACACTTCTTCTATGTCCGTAAGTGAGGCTGTCATGCAGCTTGACATGAAGGCTCTGCCTTTCCTGCTTTTCAAAAACAGCAAAAACTCAAAAATTAACCTTGTCTATCAACGAGAGGACGGGCATATAGGGTGGATTGATCCTTAAACCATATGATAATTCAGGAATAGGACCTCCAGCAGAGGGAAACCTTTCTCCTCCAGCCACACACCTTCTCACAGGCAGACACGCTCACAGGAAGACACGCTCGCAAGCAGACACACGAACAAGCAGACACGCTCACAGGAAAACACTCTCATAGGAAGACACGCTCACAGGAAAACACTCTCATAGGAAGACACGCTCACAAGCAAACACCCCTCACAGGAAAACCTCCACTACAGTCATAATTCACAGGAAAAATCATGGACATCGCCGATTACCTCCACCCACACAATGTAAAAATCAATGGCTCCTTCTCCTTCAAAAAACACCTTTTTGAAGCCCTAGGACGCACCGCTACCCCCATCACCACCCTCGACAAAATGGCCGTCGCCACACGCCTCTTGGAACGCGAACGACTCGGATGCACCTACCTCGGAGAAGGATGTGCTCTACCCCACGCCTGCCTCGAACCCCACGAACTCATCCACAAAGACAATGACATTCATAGCGTCATCCTCATCCTCGATAACCCCATCGACTACGACCCCCCACACAATAAACTTGTCAACGTCGTCTTCTTCATCCTCGCCGTCAAAGGAAAAAAAGCTCAGCAAGCCCTTGAGTTGGCGCGGTTTCGCCTAAAGTCACCCTGGGTACGCGAAAACCTGCGACACGCAAAAACACCCAAAGAAGCTTACACCATCATCTCAGGACCCATACACACAGAAGCCCCCACATCTTGTGCCATCTACACTCACGAACATGAAGTCTTCGACATACTCCCCGAAGTCTAAACCTGCCAAAATCCACACACCCAAATAAAAAAATCCTCCCATGACACCCCATTCCATGACACCCCAGTCCATGACACCCCAACCCTCAACCCCCAAACAAAAAATACCCGTCATCTTCGTCATCAATGGACCCAACCTCCAACTCCTAGGAAAACGACAACCCGATCTCTACGGAAAAACAACACTTGACGAACTTCACACCCTCTGCCACAAATGGGCTCAGCAATGCCAATGCAAAGCACAAACCTTCCAAAACGACGCAGAACATGAACTCATCCACATCATCCACAAAGCACAAGCAGATGCAGACGCCATCCTCATCAACGCCGCCGCATACACTCACACCTCCGTCGCCATCCATGACGCCCTCGCCTTCGCCAATAAACCCCTCGTAGAAGTCCACATAAGCCCCATCCACAAAAGAGAATCCTTTCGACATCATAGCTACATATCACCCCTCGCCACAGGACTCGTATGCGGCCTCGGAATCTTCGGCTACAAAACCGGAATCGAATTCCTAGCCCAACACCTCCTCTCAGAAACAACCCCATCCAAGGAATCATAAATCATGTCTTCTCCCCACCAAGACGACCTCTCCCTCATCAAGGCCCTCGTCGACACCCTCTCCTCACACGAACTGACATCCATTAGCTACAAAAAAGATGACCTCCATATCACCCTCAAAAAACAAGGCACTCCACCACACGTCTCACACTCTCCCGTCT
The DNA here is from genome assembly GCA_929200455.1 of uncultured Alphaproteobacteria bacterium. GTDB lineage: Bacteria > Pseudomonadota > Alphaproteobacteria > CAKMZR01 > CAKMZR01 > CAKMZR01. The sequence continues at coordinate 3,693 of CAKMZR010000166.1, forward strand.
CTCCCCCATCTCCCCCTCCAAATACAACCCCACAACAAGAAACCCAAACCCACACAGACGAAGACAAACTCGTCCGATCCAAAATTGTCGGAACCGTCTATCTCTCACCCTCGCCTGACGCAAAACCCTTCATAAAATCAGGCGATACCGTCAAAAAAGGTGACGTCATCCTCATCATAGAAACCATGAAAATTATGAACAATATCGCCGCTCCACGCGACGGAATTATAGACCAAGTCCTCGTCGGAGACGCAGAACCTGTCGAATACAACCAACCCCTCGTCACACTCCTCTAACCCACCCGCCTCTAACAACAACCTCACA
>CAKMZR010000167.1 GCA_929200455.1 uncultured Alphaproteobacteria bacterium
TTTTTCCACGGAGGGTCTGAGGGCGGGAAATGGCATCCTATATCGCCGGAAGCGGTGAGTCCGTAGAGGGCATCTGTGAGGCTATGAAGAAGGACGTCTGCATCCGAGTGTCCGAGCAGAGAGAAGGGGCAAGGGATATGACATCCACCGAGAATGAGTCCACCGCCGGGTATGAGTCGATGGACGTCATAGCCGGAAGTGCTTTTGTGGACAATGTGGGGAGCGAGGATTCGCAAGATGTGAGGAATATCGTCGGGTGTGGTCACTTTGATATTGGAATTTTCGCCTTTGACAAAGCAGATAGAGTGTTTCTGGTCAAGGAAAAGGGAACCCTCATCGGGAAATTCTGAAGACTGAGGTACTGAGGAGAGGATGTAACGCAAAGACTGATATCGGAAAGCTTGTGGTGTCTGTACGGTTTTGAGTTCTTGTCGTGCGTCAAGATGGGGTTTTTGTCCTGACGGGAAGCGATAGACGGTATCGACAATATCGAGGGCGGGTATGACACTGTCAAGAGAGGGATCATTGAGGAAAGGAGAGAGAGTCCGCGTGATGAGTTGAGAAGAGACAAGGGGTCGTGCACCGTCGTGTACGAGTACGATGTCTTGACTTTTGGCGGTTTTTGCTATGTGTGCGACGGCATTTTTTACGGATTCGTGCCTTGAATCTCCGCCGGAAACAAAGACGATCGAGGGGAATAGGGTTAGGGCTTCTTTGAGGGAAGAAGCGAGTTCAGGGTCTTTAGGGAGAACCACGATGACGGTATCACAAAGTTTGAGGAAGGGAGCGACTGTGAGGGTGATGAGGGTTTTTTTGTTGATGGGAACGAGCAATTTTGGGGTTCCGAAACGCTCGCTTGTTCCTGCGGCGACAACGACGGCAAAGGAGTGAACTGGGGTGGGGTTATTCATGATCACGAGCTCCACAAAGATGGAGTCGTGTAAGGAAGGATTCTCTGACCTCTTCAGGAGGGAGAGAAACGAGAGGAATTTGATCTTTGAGGATGTTTTTGGGAGCATCTTTCCATATGAAGCGTCGGGCTTCTTCTTCTGAGAATCCCGCGAGATGTACGGCTTCGACGAAGGCACTTTTTTTGTCGGCTTTATGGATGAGCGAATTGATGGCATCTGGTAGAGGAATGGGTATTCCGAAGCGTCGATGTACGGCATGAGAAATGATTTCTTCTGCACGGGCGTAAGGGTCTCCGAGAAGATTTTTGAAGGGAGAGATTATGTCGCCGGTGACATATTCGGAAGCATCATGAAGGAGAGCGGCGAGTCGCCATTTTTTTTCGATCCGAGGTTTTTCTTTCCGAATGAGGTCGTCGACCCACATGCAGTGTTGGGCGACGGTGTAGGGATAATCGCCGGATGTTTGTCCGTTCCATCGTGCGACTCGAGAGAGTCCGAGGGCGATATCGGAAGGTTCGATATCGGTGAAGGCTGGTTCTGAGAGGTCGAGTCGCCGTCCGCTCATCATTTTTTGCCATACACGAAGGGAAGTTTGGCGGGAACGAGACGGCATTGTACAAGCGTGAATTTACGAGGGAGGTGTTTTTTTGAGGAAGTCCGGCACTTGGTCTGACTTGCCGAAAGCCCCTTTGTGGTTGTCGACTTTTTTGATGAAGGGCGGAGCGTTATTGTCGTCGCGTGTATGTTTTTTTTGCGAATTTTTTTTGTGGGGGAGTGTGTGTTTTTTGTTTGAGGGGAGGTTGTGTGCGGAAGGGGGAGCGGTATTGAGTTTGGCTCCTGGGAGTTCTTGAATTTTTTCGATGAGGAGTTTGTCGTCGGGAAGTGCGAAGGTGAAGGCGTGGCCATTTTTTCCGGCACGTCCGGTTCTCCCGATGCGGTGAACGTAGTCTTCTGGGTGTTCCGGGACATCGATATTGAAGATATGGCTTATATCGGAGACATCGATTCCCCGTGCGACGACATCGGAGCAGACGAGGAAGCGTATGAGTCCGTCACGAAATTTTTGCATACATTCGAGACGGATATGCTGGCTCATGTCGCCGTGGAGGATTCCGGCGGGAATTTTGCGATTTTGGAGTTCTTTTCCGATTTTGTCGACATCTCGTTTTCGGTTGCAGAAGATGAGGGCTCTCGTGACGTGTTCTGGATTGAGGAGTTGTACGAGGGTAGAGATTTTTTCTGAAAATGATGAGACGTGGACGAGTTCTTGTTGGATATTGGCGGAGATGGAGCTTTGTGGTGTGACGAAGATTTTTTTGGGATTGATCATGAAGTCGTCGGCGAGTTGTTGAATATCGGGAGGCATGGTTGCGGAAAAGAGTAGCGTTTGTCTATTTTTGGGGAGGAAGGAGAAGATTTGTCTCATATCGGGAATGAAGCCCATATCGAGCATACGATCGGCTTCATCGACGACGAACATACTGACGTCATTGAGCATAATTTTTCCGTTTGCGATATGGTCGAGGAGTCGCCCTGGAGTGGCGATGAGGACATCGATTCCTCTGTCGAGTTTTTGTTCTTGTTTTGAGGCTCCGACGCCGCCGATGAGGAGAGCGGAAGTCAACTCGAGGTGTTCTGCGTATGCGATGAAGTTTTCTTCGAGTTGGAGAGCCAATTCGCGTGTGGTTTCGACGATGAGGGCTCTGGGCATACGAATTCGCAACCGCCTGGCATGGGCGAGGATATCGATCATGGGGAGGAGGAAAGCGGCGGATTTTCCTGTTCCGGTTTCGGCACAAGCGAGGATATCGCGTTGCATGAGGATGGGGGGGATGACTTTTTGTTGTATGGGGGTTGGATTTTCGTAACCGAGTTCTTTTACGCGAGAAGCGGTTGCGTCGGTGAGTCCAATGTCGTAGAAAGAAGGTGAGGTCATTAAGGGGTACGGTTTTGAAGGAGTAAAGTTGATTTGGGTATAAGACGAGAAAGAAGAAAAGCTCAGGTTGCGAGATTTTTGGAAAAAGAAGCTCACCATGGGTAACCTATCTTATTTTTATGATGAGGACAAGGCATGAAACATCGCTTTCCATTACTCTCTTTGAAAGAATCGCACAGAAGGGATGATTTGCCATGTTTTGGTGCACTTACGTGTGCGGATCTTTCTTTGTCCGAGACTGTATCTCTTGTGCATGCGATAGCGGATCATTCGCCATTTCTCTATAGCGAGCTGCATCATGTGGCGAAAGCGGGTCTTTGTGGAGATTTATTCGGCAAGAGTCCGTTTGAATTTTTTTCTTTTTTGAAGGAAGGTTTGGAGTCTTTTCACGCGAAGAACAATTGCTTTGATGCATTATCGCGAGAACTGCGGTGGTTGCGTCACCGTACGTTGTTGTCTATAGCTTTGAGTGATCTTGCGGGAGTTTTGACTTTTGAAGAGGTGACGGAGCTTATTTCCGACTTGGCGGAATATGCGGTGGAGAGTGCCTTGACTTTTCTGATAAGGCAATCTCGTGCCCACGGAAGTTTTTCTGAAGAAAAGAGCGGAGAAGATTCTTATGAAGTTTTGTGCCGAGGCTACACGGTTTTGGCGATGGGAAAGTTTGGGGCTCGAGAGCTTAATTTCTCGAGTGATATAGACTTAATCGTGCTTTATGATTCTGAGACTATAGGTCTTTCTTCACCTGACAAGGTTCAAGAGGAGATGAATCGCCTGACGCGCAAGTTGAGTCGACTTATTAATGACAAGACGAAGTACGGTCATGTATTTCGGACGGATTTGCGTCTTCGTCCTGATCCGAGTTCCAATCCGATAGCGGTGAATGTGCGTACGGCGGAAGTGTATTACGAGCGTTTGGGTAAGAATTGGGAACGAGCTGCGATGCTCAAAGCACGTCCTGTGGCAGGCGACAAAGAATTGGGTCGAGAGTTTTTGGAACAGTTGAGACCCTTTGTATGGCGACGTCATTTGGATTTTGATGCTCTTCGCGATATATTTTTTCTCCAGCAGCAGCGGAC